>SLLW01000001.1 GCA_007133875.1 Balneolales bacterium
ACTAATGTGGTACTTCGTCTTTTCATAACTCTATCCTTTTCGGTCTTTGTGTGTTTAAATATTCGTTTCCAGCAACATTTCCAGGGCGGCGATGCTCATGTTGAACTTATATCGCGCCATAATCTCTTTAAGCCGGGCTTCGGCAAGTTTGGTTTCGGCTTCGAGAAGATCCGTGGTTCGCTCCAGGCCTTCATTGTAGCGGTTTGTCCGTATGCGCACATCCTCGGAGGATTGCCGGATGGACTCTTCGGTGACGGCCAGCTCTTGTTCCGCATGATTGAGGTTACGCAAAGCCTGACGTACCCGGTTCTCCTGATCACGGCGATTGTTCCGCTGCATCGACTGCGCCTGGCGAAGGCCGGCACGTGCCTCACTCACTTTTCCGGCTTTACGGTATCCTGAAAAAAGATTCCAGGTCAGATTTGCACCAATCATGTAAGAAGTCGCGTCAAACCCGGCAAAATCATTGTCATTGAATTCATACGTGCCGAATAGATTCACCGATGGCAGAAAACGGAACCGCGCTGACTGAACCATCTTTTCAGCTGCTTCCACCTGGTGCGCGATCGCTCTGGTCCGGGCGTTTTCCATTTCTCTGACAGCCTCGGTTTGATTAAAATCCGGTGCAACAGATAAGCCCAGGTCGTCCACCGGATGGATGACAACCGAGCCATCCATACCCAGAATGAGCGCCAGTTCTTCGCGGACCGAAGACAGGTCATTTTCAATATTCATTTTCCGGCTTTCCATCTCCAGCTCATAAACACGAGCAGAAAGGAAGTCCTCTTTGCTTAACATTCCCTGTTCAAAAAAGTTACGAGCCTGACGACGATGCTCCCCCGCGGTTTCAAGAACCGATTCAATAACATCCAGCTGCCGCTGATGCAAAACCAGGTTGTAGTAATACTCCTGTACCTGATAGCGCACGTAGGATTGGGCTCCTTTCAGATTTTCATCGGCCGCTTTACTTTGACTCCTTACTGCTTGCCTTTGCAAATACTTGTCTGCGTTGACCAGGGGCTGACGCACCTGAAAACGGGCTGTATAGTTTTCATAAGATCCCGGATCATTCAACAGTGCAGGGTTGAAATCCTGCTGGCCCACCACCTCCTGCTTGAGTTTGAAGCCGAATACATTCAATGGGTCATTTGTGGATATGGCATCGTACTCAAACGAAAGTTGCGGAAGAAAAACCGCACGGGTCTGATGATACCGGGCACGGGACATTTCTGCCTCATATCCCGCCTGTTCAATAGTAAAGTTCTGATCTAACGCCAGCTCTATCGCTTCATTCAAGCCAAGTGAAACAGATTGAGCCCGACTTACATGATCTTGTGCATAAACATGAGAAAGTCCGGTGCTCAAGACAAAGAAGGCCAGGATCGCAAGCGGCCTGATTTTGGGAATAATGGAATAATTGATAATCATTGCGTTGCTATTTTACGGTCATTGTAGTTGCGTTGATGTTCGGGGTATAGGAACCATGTTTATCCGGGATTTATTAAAGCTCAGGTTGTGGGCCGGAAACTCAACGCTGGTCCGAATTCTTATCAATATATGTATATATATATTTAGATACAATGACACCTGAACATCCGATGTATTGCCGGGTTCTGTTGACCGGGTTTAATTTTCGCACGGGCTGGCATTTAGCGATTGGTTTATAGACCTCAAATAGCTACTTTTTTCCACAATGCCGCAAAAGTATTATACTGTATTGTCCTGAAAACCAGTTGCTTGAGACCACCTTGATGAACACCATATTCACTATCGGGATCTTCCTCTGCTTCTTCCTGCAGTTCCTGCTGCTGTCCAAAAAAGAGGCGTCCACATCTGACCGGATCCTGGCCGTGTGGATGTTCGTGATCGGCCTGCATTTGTTCAGTTATTACCTCTACTATCTGGGGTATTGGGATAAGTACCCGCACATGTCCGGCATCCACCACCCCTTTCCGCTGCTACACGGCCCGTTTCTTTACCTTTATGTGCTTTTCTCCATGAAAAACGACCAGCGTTTCCACTGGAAGAACTATCTCCATTTCGGACCTGCGCTGCTTTTTTATATCTACATGATCCCGTTTCTGTTTTTCTACTCTGCGGAAAGGAAACTGATGGTGAATCACGGGGAGGTGGACGACTATGCCGCCTTCATCATCTTTTCGCTATTTGCATTCATCGCCTCCGGCATCGGATATGCCATTGCCTCCTATCGGCTTCTGGGCAAGTACGATGATCTGACAAACCAGAATTTTGCCTACAACGAATCGATCGACCTGAACTGGCTGAAATATTTCATCTGGGGCATCGGGTTGATTTTCCTTATTTCCGCCATTGTCATTGTGCTGGAATGGGGCCTTGGGGTGCATTTTGGATTCAACACCGACCTGGTTCTGTATGTGCCGCTCGTTGGCTTTATCCTGTTTTTGGGATACTCCGGCATCAGACACAGGAATGTTTTCGCTGATGGATCCGGCCAGTTCCAGCAGATTGTGGATCCGAAATCTTCCGGGGAGTATGTCCGATCGGGATTAAAAGCGGAACTCGCACAGCGTTACCACGGGAAACTGCTTGCGTTGATGAACACGAAGAAGCCCTATCTCGAGCCGAAACTGTCGCTCGGTAATCTGGCCGATGAGCTGGACCTATCCGTCAACCATCTGTCACAGATCATCAATCAATACGAGGAGAAAAATTTCTTCGACTTTGTCAACTCGTATCGTGTGGAGGAGTTCAAGCAGCGGGTAGCCGATCCCGCCAACAGCAATTACAGCATTCTTGCCATTGCACTGGATTCCGGATTCAATTCCAAATCTTCCTTCAACCAGGTGTTCAAAAAAATTACGGGGAAAACACCGTCGCAGTATGTGTCGGATGCTTAGGAATATTGTGGAAGCATGAGTCAGCGTCCAGTCCTTCAGGCCTGGACCGGTTCGGAGTACATGCCTGCACGTCCGGACGATCAGGAGCCTCCGCTTTGCCATATTGATCGCAGCTATTACGCTGTCCGTAGTTCGCAAACCGGAAACCTGAATCATGAAGCACAAAAACATTTTCAGCAAAATTATCCATTACCTGATGTTCGGAGTAATCTGCCTGATCAGTATTGCGGTCATGGCATTCATCCTCTGGTTACACATCAATAGCTGATTTGGCTGATCAATCCTCCACCCATTTCCATTAACCAATAACATGGCATCACACATCATGGCACGAATAATGATCTTCAGCATCATACTTGTGGCATTCCTTATGCTTTTTATGGCACCGGGAACACATGCGCAACAGATCACCCAAACGCCCCCCAATATCCAATCCACACAGATCACCCAATCCTCACAGATTACCCAAACCATCAAGGGGAACATCTACGATATCCAGACCCGGGAGCCCCTCATCGGTGCTACCGTAGTCATTCGCGACAGCGAGCCTCTGATGGGGGCATCGACCGATGCCCGGGGCAACTTCCACATTTCCAGGGTTCCGCTGGGCCGGCATTCGCTTCAGGTAAATTACATCGGCTACGAACCGGTAATCATCCCCGAGGTGATGGCCACATCCGGCAGGGAGGTTGTGGTGGATATCGGACTGCGGCAATCCATATCCGAATTGGGCGAGGTCATCATCACCCCGGAAATCGTGAAAAACAAGCCGTTGAATTCCATGGCCACGGTGAGCTCCCGGTCGTTCAGTGTCGAGGAGACGCGGCGGTATGCGGGCGGCATGGACGATCCGGCCCGGCTGGTGTCCGCCTACGCCGGCGTTGCGGTGGGAAACGTCCAGAACAATGCCATCATCGTGCGGGGAAACAGTCCGAAGGGTATATCCTGGCGGGTGGAAGGCGTGGAAATCCCGACACCGCACCATTTTGCCGGGGGCAACGTGGCCGGCGGAGGAATTGTGACGCTCTTCAGCAGTCAGATGCTGGACAACTCCGATTTCCATACCAGTGCCTTCCCCGCCGAGTACGGCAATGCGCTGGCCGGGGTGTTCGACATGAACCTGCGCACCGGAAACAGCACGGTCCACCAGCACACTTTCCAGGCCGGAACCATGGGGCTGGACATCGCATCCGAGGGACCCGTCGTGCCCGGATCCAGCGCATCCTACCTGTTCAATTACCGGTATTCGACGCTGGGGCTGCTCACCGACCTCAATTTGATTCCGACCGATCAGGAGTTCCGGTACCAGGACCTCTCCTTCAAGTTCAACATGCCCACCCGGAATGCCGGCACCTTCTCCTTGTGGGGGGTCGGCGGCATCGACAAGGCCTTCGAGCCGCTCCAGACCGATCCGCAGA
>SLLW01000240.1 GCA_007133875.1 Balneolales bacterium
ACCAGTGAGGCACTTTCCGGCTTCTCCAGCAATGCTGTTGTGGCAATGATTGCTGTCATGATTTTGGGGGAGGGTATAGCACGAACCGGGATGATGTCCCGGTTTACCAAAGTGGTACTTCGCAAAGTCGGGACCGGAAAATCGGGTATTCTGGGAGTATTTTCACTCTCTGTCGGGACACTCTCAGGGGTAATCCAGAATATTGGTGCCGCCGCGCTTTTTCTGCCGAGTATTCTTGATGTATCCCGCCGCACCCGCATTCCGGCTTCCGAACTTATTATGCCGATAGGTTTTGCTGCGATCATTGGAGGAACATTGACTATGGTGGGATCGGGCCACCTCATACTTACCAATGACCTGCTGGAAAGTGCGGATTTGGATCCGTATGGACTTTTTGCCGTTACTCCGGTGGGTATTGCGTTGCTTTTGGCTGCCATTGTTTTTTTTCTGCTGTTCGGAAAGTATATGTTGCCGAAGAGTTCGGGGGAGGATCGCCACGACCTGACCGAACAGGAGAAACTGATCGACGCCTTCAAGCTGAATCAAAATATCCGCTATTTTCGCATCCCGGAGGGGAGTCCGCTCATTGATAAAACCGTTGAGGAATCAGGTGTGTGGCGCGATTACCACATGAATATTCTCGCACTTTCGCACGACCAGTATGCCGATTACGCGCCCTGGCGTGAGACACAATTTGAGCAGGGTCAGACCCTTGCACTGAATGGGGCTGACGAAAACATTCAGCAATTTGTTTCGGTTTACGGGCTTGAAGAGACCGGGGATCATCAGATGTTCCACTCGCTGGATGATCCGGACGAATCCGGTTTCGTGGAGGCGATTGTACCACCGCGCTCGGAACTGGTCGGTCAGACCATCCGCAAATTTTCTATGCGCAAGCGCTATGCGGTAGAACCATTGATGATCTATAGCAAAGGGGAAAAGGTGGAAGGGGATTTCTCGGATCATGAAATACTTCCGGGCGATACGTTCATAATATACGGGCCCTGGGCACACATCAAGGAACTTCAGAACAGCGATCCTTTTGTGGTGGCCACTCCGTTTGATATCGAACCGCGCGACCGCTCCAAAACCTGGCCGGCTGCCGGAAGTTTTTTGCTGGCGATTGCCCTGGCCATGTCCGGCTTCTCGATATCAATCGCATTTCTTACCGGGGCGCTGGCGATGATCCTGTCCCGGGTCATATCCATACAGGAAGCCTATAAGGCGATTGAGTGGAAAGTGGTTTTCCTGCTGGTCGGATTAATTCCACTGGGTGTTGCCATGCAAAACAGCGGTACTGCTGAGTTTCTGGCCCGGAATGTGATGGTGGTGGTTGAGGGGAGTCATCTCATTTTCCTGTTGCTTACGGTCGGAATCCTGTCGACCGTCTTTTCACTGGTGATGTCGAATGTCGGTGCTGTTGTGGTTCTGGCACCACTGGTGGTCAGTATCGGTACCCTGGCCGGTGTCGATCCACGGCCACTGGTACTGCTTGCCGCTGTATGTGCCGGTAACTCCTTTGTGCTCCCCACCCACCAGGTCAACGCCCTGCTGATGACTGCTGGTGGATATAATACCCGCGATTATTTTAAATCCGGTGGGGGTATGACGGTGGTTTTTCTGGCTGTAGCCGTTTCATTTTTCTATTTCGCTTACTTCTAAATAGCAATCCGATTCGATATCGTCCCGATTATCACGTATTTTACAAATCTGTCACATTTGCAGTACCTATGCACTGCGTGTATCATCAAAACCGAATCAGGACTGAAACATGCCATCGCGGAAACCAATAGTTGTAGTGAAGTACGGCGGCAACGCCATGACCGAAGAGGCTCTCAAGGAGCAGGTCATCACCAATATCTGCTTGCTGCAGAATTATGGGTACAAGGTGGTCATCGCCCACGGAGGCGGGCCTTTTATTAAGGAGGCATTGCTTCAGGCCAATATCGAATCGGAATTTATTGATGGCCACCGTGTCACCACACCCGAAGCGCTTGAACATGTTGAGAAAGCACTCAAAGGGCAGGTAAACGGGTCGCTGGTCAAGCTGATCAACAAACTGGGCTACAAAGCGGTCGGATTGTCAGGAAAAGACGGCAAAATCGCCACCGCCATCAAACGGATGCACCGGAAAGAGGTCGACGGCAATGTCGAGGAGTATGACCTGGGTCAGGTGGGCAACATTGTAAGCATCGATACCGGTCTGCTTGAACTGTTGCTGGACAACGATTACATCCCGGTGCTGGCCTGCCTTGCGGCGGATGTGGACAGCAACGAATACAATGTCAACGCCGATATGTTTGCCGGCCATCTTGCCGGGGCACTCAAGGCGGATAAATTTATCGTATTAACCGATGTGGACGGACTGATGAGGGACAAGGATGATCCATCCACCCTCATACCTGAACTCAGCGTTTCCGACATCAAAAAACTGGAGGAAGACAAGGTGATACAGGGCGGAATGATGCCCAAAACCGAAGCGTGCGAAATTGCACTCAAAAATGGTGCAAAAGCGGCGGTTATCATCAACGGAACCGATCCCGAACAGCTGCTGGCCGTCGGAAAACGCGAACCAACCGGAACCACTATTGTTTCATAACACCATTGATCACGAAACCGAATATCATTACAACACCGGGTAACTAATCCAGGCCATATTTTGCATCATCCCCCGGAATAACCGTATTACCAGAACTTATGAAAAAGAAAAAAGTTGGCGTCATTGGAGCTACCGGCTACACCGGATCCGAAATTGTACGAATATTGTCACAGCATCCCGGAGTGGAAATCGCCCTGATTACCTCCGAATCACGGGCCGGAGAGAAGTTTTCGGATGTCCATCCGTTTTTTCAGGGTATTGTGGATGATATCCTCTATACCGCCGACAAGGTCGATGATACTGATCTTGATCTGGTTTTTCTGGCACTTCCGCACGGTGTTTCGATGGATTATGTACGGCGATTTGCCGGGCGGGATTTCCGCATCGTTGATTTTTCCGGTGACTTCCGCCTCGCCTCGCCTGAGATTTACGAGCAGTGGTATCCCAAAAACCACTCGTACCCCGAGGGGTTCCGGGATGCGGTATACGGGCTTCCTGAGCTGTACACCGACTCCATTCGTGATGCGAAACTGGTGGCCAATCCCGGCTGCTTTCCGACCGGAGCGATACTTTCGCTTGCCCCGCTGGTCCATGCCGGGGTGATCAAAAAGGAGGGCATCATCATCGATTCCAAAACCGGGGTAACCGGAGCGGGAATCAAGGCGTCGGCCACGAATATGTTCTCCAATGTGAATGATAACTTCAAGGCCTACGGGGTGAAGAAGCACCGGCACACCATCGAGATACAGGGAATTCTGGAAAATGTGGGCGGGGCACTCGGCCCGGTCCAGTTCACCCCGCACCTTCTTCCGGTGGATCGCGGTATTCTGACGACCGTTTATGCCCGGCCCGACTCCGGCGGACGAAAGCTGATCGGAGCCGGATCGGGTGAGGACCCGGCGAAAACCGTAGAAGCATCATCCAACGGTAAAGCAAAACTGGTAGAGCTGTACCGGGACTTTTACAGGGGCAAACCGTTTGTGCGGATCTGTGACAATCCACCGACACTGAAAGATGTCAGGGCCAGCAACTATTGCAACATTTATGTCGATTACGATGACCGCACCGGTAACATCATTGTGATCAGTGCCATCGACAACCTGGTCAAGGGTGCGGCAGGACTCGCCGTTCAAAACATGAATGTGATGTTTGGTTTTGATGAAACGATGGGCATAAGCCATATTCCGGTCAACCCGTAATAAGCCCGGTGATAAACCATGAATCAAAAAAGCAGTACTTCGTTATATTATGAATTCGGATTCCACTAATCAGATTGACACCACATCTGCTATGATTAAGAATATTACCAATGTTCGAGGATTCACCTGCTGGGGCGCCCATTCCGGGGTTAAATCGCTCCGCAGGGATCTTGCCATTATTTACTCCGATGTCCCGGCCAGCGCCGCTGCGGTATTTACGCAGAACAAGGTGGTCGCCGAACCGATCAAAATTTCGCGCGAACATCTGAAAAACGGCATTGCGCAGGCGATCGTGATCAACGCCGGAAATGCCAACGCCTGTACCGGAGAGCAGGGCTATAAGGGAGCTCAGGCGATGGTGAAAGCACTTGCCGGGTCACTTAACATCGACGAAGATCTGGTCCTGGTCTCCTCGACCGGTGTCATCGGCGAGCCGTTTCCCACCG
>SLLW01000009.1 GCA_007133875.1 Balneolales bacterium
ATATACGAAAATCCCGGGTGTATTCCTCCATTTTTTTCTGATAGTCTTTGCGGATCTGACTCGGAATCACATCCATCCGCCCGCCGGTTTCCAGATCCTGAAAAACAAACCGGTCATCAGGAAAATCGAGATCCCGCTCGCTTCGTTTTTCCAGCAGATGAAAGAGTATGACCTCGTGCTTTCTGTGGCGAAGATGTTTCAATGCGGAAATAAGTTCATCCTGCTCCCCGACATTTTCAAAAAGGTCGGTCAGGACCACGACCAGGCTGCGCCGGCTGATGCGTTCGGCAAGCTGGTGGATGGCATCCGCCGATGCGGTTTGTCGCCTTTCCGGCACCTCGCCGTCATAGGTTTCCAGGATCTCGTCCATTTTCTGATAAAGGTGCCGCAAATGAGCGTATGATGACTTGGCCGGCAGTATCTCTCCGATCTCGCGATCAAACGGAACCAGTCCGCAACCATCGCGCTGCCGGTGCAGCATATAGGCAAGCGCCGCACCAAGATGAACGGCATACCGAAGCTTCGACCAATCGGCAAAATACCGAAAACGCATAGAACTGCTCACATCCAGCAGCAGATGGCAACGAAGATTTGTTTCTTCCTCGTACTGTTTAACGAAATACCGTTCTGTTTTTCCGTAAACTTTCCAGTCAAGATGCTTCAGTTCATCCCCGGGATTATAAGGCCGGTGCTCGGCAAATTCGACGCTGAAACCAAAGAAAGGACTTTTATGCAATCCACTGATGAACCCCTCCACAATTTGGCGGGCTTTGATTTCCAATGGTGTCAGTCGATTGAGCAGATCGGGGTTAAGCAGCATTTGGTACTTGGGTCGTGAGTCGTCAGCCTTGGGTCGTGGATCTGAAACTTTTGGCGTGTGCCGTAGGTTTTGAGTCCCTGTCAGAACCGGGTTGCAACTAATTAAAATAACAGGAAACACACGTTATGCATTCATACCTTTACAACATTTTCCAATATCAACATTGTTGCTATTCTTTTCGAATAAAATCTGGGTAAACTTCGATTCGTGACCGAATCATAAACTTCTGTAAACTTTTTTTATTTTGAGGCCTTATCATTCCTGAAATTGGAACCAACAAATATATGGCAACTATCCTGACAACACCGGAACAAGTCGCAACTGCCCTGGCTGATGCCCCCTCCATGCCGGTACCCAACGCAATGCTGATGGTAACACCGGAGTATTTTTCGGTTGATTACATCATAAACCCCCATATGGAGGGGAATATCGGTACGGTGGATAAAAACGAGGCCCGGTGGGAATGGGAAGTAGTACGCGATAAATTTCGCAATTTCGGACTGAATGTCCATGAAATCCCCGGGCAGCCGGAGTTGCCGGACATGGTATTCTCGGCTAACCAGAGTCTTCCTTATATCGATTCCAAAGGGAACAAGCATGTCATAATGAGCATTATGCACTCCAGTCATCGCAAAGATGAGGTCCCTTTTCTGGAACAATGGTATCGCAGGAACAAATACAATATCCATTATCTCAACCCGGAGAATGTTTCCGATTTCGAGGGGATGGGCGATGCCATCTGGCACTTCAAGAAAAAGCTGCTTTGGGGGGGATTCGGATACCGCTCATCGCCAAATGCCTACGAACAGATATCGGACAAATTTGATGTGCCGGTGGTTATGCTGGAACTCAAGCATCCCGAATTCTACCATCTGGACACCTGTTTCTGTGTGCTGAATGCAGAATCCGTTCTGATATGTCCTCCGGCATTTACGGATGAAGGCCTGGAGTTGATCCATGCCGGATTCAAAAATGTGATTAAAGCCCCCGAAGTGGAGGCCAGATCGCTGTTTGCATGCAATGCTGCCTGTCCGGACGGACGCAATGTGGTCATTCAAAAAGGGTGCAAACAGGTCAATCACATGCTCAAAAACCACGGATTCGCCTTCCATGAAGTGAATACCAGCGAGTTCCTGAAGAGTGGCGGAAGTGTCTTCTGCATGAAACTGATGCTCTGGTAAAGGTTCTGTAATTAAAGCACTTAATCGTAATCCATGAATATGCAACAAGGAGCACCTCCCAAGAAACGAGACGCTTTTACCCGATTTCTGGATGCTGTTGAATGGCTGGGAAACCTGCTGCCCCATCCGGTCACACTGTTTGCACTTTTTGCTACCGGTGTTATCCTGATCAGCGGCCTGGCCGAGTATCTGAACTGGGCGGTGCCGGATCCGCGTCCTGAAGGATCCGCCGGCCGCTCACCTGACGGAACCATTGAGGCGATCAGCCTGCTGAATGGCGACGGGCTCCGGATGATCCTGGAAAACCTGGTCACCAATTTCACCGGTTTCGCACCGCTTGGTGTGGTGCTGGTAGCTTTGTTGGGTGTCGGTGTGGCGGAACACTCCGGGCTTATCAGCGCTGTCATCCGGAGCATTGTCCTCAAAGCAGCATCCGTCAAACCGATGACCCTGGAAGACACCACCGGCCTGTCTCTCTTCAGGAAAGTACTGAATCAGATCCGGCGGCCCATTGCCTTTATCCTGAATCCGAAAATTCTGGTTACGGTTGCGGTGGTGTTCACCGGTATCGTCTCCAATACCGCATCGGAGCTGGGTTATGTGGTGCTTGTGCCTCTCGGAGCTGTCGTTTTCATGTCACTGGGCCGCCATCCGTTAGCCGGACTTGCCGCCGCTTTTGCCGGGGTCTCCGGCGGCTACAGTGCCAATCTCCTTCTCGGGACCATTGATCCGTTGCTGGCCGGCCTCACCCAGGAGGCCGCTCAGCTGGTGGATCCCGCTTATACGGTACACGCCGCTGTGAACTACTACTTCATGTTCCTGAGTGTTTTTGTGATAACATCTGTCGGCACCTGGGTTACTATCAAAATTGTCGAACCAAAACTGGGTCCCTATGACCCGTCCATCGCCATGGAGGATGTCTCCGATGAGCAGTCCATGGATCCCCTTACAAAAACCGAAAAAAAAGGGCTGCTCTGGACCGGAGTCACCTTTCTGATCCTGCTGGGGATTCTTGCACTTGCGGTTGTACCCGAAAACGGTGTGCTTCGAAATCCGGAAACCGGTGAAATACTCAACTCTCCATTCCTGAACGGAATCGTAGCGATCATCTTTATCGTTTTTGTCATTCCGGGATTTGTATTCGGCCGGGTAACCGGATCCATGCGATCTGATCGTGATGTCATTGACGGCATGGCCAAATCAATGTCAACCCTCGGGCTTTATATCGTCATCGTCTTTTTTGCAGCACAGTTTGTGGCTTTCTTCGGCTGGACCAACCTCGGCCAAATTGTTGCCGTTACCGGGGCTCAGTTCCTGGAAAACATCGGATTGACCGGACCGGCCGTATTTGTCGGGTTTATCATGGTTTCCGGTTTTGTGAATCTGATGCTCGGCTCGGCATCGGCTCAGTGGGCGGTTACGGCTCCGATTTTTGTCCCGATGTTGATGCTGATCGGATACAGCCCGGAAGTGATCCAGGCGGCCTACCGCATCGGCGATTCGGTTACCAATCTGATCACACCCATGATGAGTTATTTTGGTCTGATCCTTGCTTTTGCCAACAAATATGACAAAAACCTGGGGATCGGTACGATCATCAGTACCATGCTGCCCTACAGCCTCTTTTTCTTTATCGGCTGGGTGATTCTTTTTTACCTCTGGGTCTTCATCCTCGGAATGCCGGTCGGGCCGGAAGCGCCCACCTATTATACCCCGTAATACCGCACCACTTTGGGTGCAACTTTCGTATCCCGCAATCTGCAAGCTCGAAATTTTTCCATCGGTTTAATGTCTCATCCATGACAGCTGTAACATGATATGAAAATCGCAATTATCGGCGGTGGTATTATCGGACTGGGTATCGGCTGGCAGCTTTTGCGCAACGGAGCCGATGTCACAATCTATGAGCGGGGCCAGGCCGGCAGCGCGGCAAGTACCGTCGCAGCCGGTATGCTGGCACCATATGCGGAAGTGGGCTTTGAGGAGCTGGATCTGATGAAGCTCGGTCAGCACAGTCTGGAATTGTATCCCCGGTTCCTGGATGAGCTGAAGAACGATACCGGCAATGTGCCGGAACTGGATGTCTGCGGGACGCTGTTAAGCGCCCTGGACCGGGATGATGCGCAGCAGCTTCGCCGGTTGTTTGAATTCCGGAAAGAGCTCGACATGCGTATCCGGAAAATCAGCAGTGAAGAGGCCCGGGAACGGGAGCCGCTGTTATCACCACGAA
>SLLW01000107.1 GCA_007133875.1 Balneolales bacterium
ACTTTGGAATCACCGACGCCCCCTCTGACGGCACGCACATATTCGGGCATAGTGGTCAATCGAATGGGTTTGATCCCTTCGGAATAGTAATTACAAACCGGACTGCACATAATATGAAATCGGTAGGTTTTAGAAGAACGAAGCCCGAGTGTCTGGTCAGATGCATAAACGATAGGACGCAGATAAAGGGATTTATATTTCGCTTTTGGCACCCATTCGCGTTCCAGATCGACCAGTGCTTTCAAACCTTCAACAAAATATTCTTTGGGGATTTCCGGAATGCAGACTCTTTTACAGGATCGGTTAAACCGTTCAAAATGCTCATAAATATGAAAAATGTTGGCTTTATTATCCTTATACCGGAACGCTTTCATCCCCTCAAAAACAGCCTGGCCGTAGTGCAATGCAGATACTGCGGGATACATGGGCACAGCCTCATAAGGAATAATTCTGGGAGATTGCCAACGGCCGTCTTCGTAGCGCACCTCCAACTGATGATCGGAAAAGAGTTCACCGAATACCAGGTTATCAAAGTCTACCTCGGACACACGTGATCCGGCAGCTTTTTTTATCTGTATGTTCAATTCTGACATGAAACTATGTGCGTTTTTGTGAAAGGTATACCAATTATTAAGAAGAATAGTATAGAACGAATGAAGTTATGATTCAATCCCTACAGCTTTTTTATCTCCCGCAACGCTTGCTCCGCTGCGGCTTGTTCTGCTTTCTTCTTGTTTTTGCCGATGCCGTGGCCAAGCGATAAATTGTTTACGATCACTTCCACTTCAAAAGTTTTAAGATGACCGGGTCCGGTTTCCTGAACAATTTTGTAGACCGGAGCAGGCATTTTCCGGGCTTGTACCTGTTCAAGCAGGATACTTTTATAGTTATCCTTGGTAGCGATCAAATCATCAAACACGATGTTGCTATCATATAGCTTCATGACAAACTCACGGCATGTCTGATATCCGTGATCTTCAAATACCGCGCCGACCAACGCTTCAAATACATCAGCAAGGACACTGTCGGCATTTTCCACCCCCTGGTTCCGTACACGATCCCCCAGTTCAATATATTCCATTAAACCGATGTTCCGGGCAATTTCTGCAAGCTTTTCGCCCTTAACCAGCTGTGACCGGAGCTGGGTCATGAATCCTTCCGTAGAAGCGGGGTATTTTTCAAAAATAATTTCAGAGACAACAAGGTCAAGGACCGCATCCCCCATAAACTCCAGCTGTTCATACGATTCGGTTGCCGATAAATTTTTTTCAGCAACAGACGACCGGTGGCGGAGCGCCTTAAGATATAGTCCGTGACGACGCACGGGAATACCGATCAGTTTTTCAATCGCGCTGATTTTTTTTCGGTAAACGGAATCGAGCTTTCTTCGCTCCCATAAAGCCCGGATTCGCAATATCACTATTCCTGAAATTTTTTAAAGACCAGACTCGTATTGTGGCCGCCAAACCCGAAAGCATTATTGATACCATATGTGATATCCCTGGCTTCGGCTTCATTGATCGTGTAATTTAAATCACAATCCGGGTCAGGGTTTTCGTAGTTAATGGTAGGCGGAATCATACCGTGGTATATAGCCAGTAGTGTTGCAATCGATTCCGCAGCACCGGCAGCACCAAGCATGTGTCCGGTCATTGATTTCGTTGAGTTGAGGTTCATTTTGTAGGCATGATCCCCAAAAACCTTCTTGATTGACTTGGTTTCAGCTACATCTCCCAGCGGGGTTGATGTACCATGCATATTGATGTGTTCCACATCTTCGGGTTTGATACCGGCGGACTCAAGCGCTGTGGACATAGCCAGTATCACACCCTTTCCGTCAGGATCCGGTGCTGTAATATGATATGCGTCGGCGGAAAAGCCATACCCTGTTATCTCACCATATATACGTGCACCCCGTTTTATCGCCGAGTCGAGTGATTCGAGCATCATCATGCCGGCACCTTCCCCGAGAACAAATCCGTCACGGGTTTTGTCAAAAGGCCGCGACGCTGTTTCCGGGGAGTCATTACGGGTTGACATAGCCCTGACAGCATTGAAACCTGCCAGGCCCATACCGAACACCGGTGCTTCACTCCCGCCACAAACCGCATAATCCGATTGATCATGGGCGATCGCATCATATGCCAGCCCGATATTGTGTGACCCTGTTGCACAAGCGGAAACTGCGCAAAAATTCGAACCGCGAAATCCATATTTGATGGATATCTGTCCGGCTGCCATATCCGGTATCAGCATGGGAATAAAAAACGGTGAGATGGCACGCTGTCCTCCTTCATAAAACTCAACAGCTTGTTTATAAAAGGTTTGCATGCCACCAATTCCGCTTCCCACAAGAACAGAAACCCTGTTCTTGTCAATAAGATCGAGATCAATTCCAGAATCCCTGACGGCCTCATCTGCAGTAATCATCGCATATTGACAAAATTTGTCCATGCGACGTGCTTCTTTGGCATTCATGAATTTTGAAGGGTCATAATCTTCAATCTGAGCCGCAAAACGGGTTGGGAAATTGGTCACATCGAAATTATCAATCGATTTTGCACCACTTTTCCCGGATATTAATCCGTTCCAAAACTCAGGGGCACCTTTGCCAATAGGTGAAAATGCCCCTATACCGGTTATAACTACTCTACGTTTTGCCATCAATTACAATAAAAGGATGAGCACTTAGGAAATTTTTCCTTTCAGATATGATACGGCATCACCAACGGTTGCAATATTTTCTGCATCTTCGTCCGGGATACTGATATCAAATTCCTTTTCGAATTCCATGATAAGTTCAACGGTATCAAGAGAGTCTGCTCCCAAATCGTTGGTGAAATTGGCATCGGTGACTACTTCAGACTCATCTACTCCGAGTTTGTCAACGATGATTGATTTTACTTTTGCATCTATATCTTTCGACATAATGTGTTACCTGTTTATTGTGGGTTATCTTTTTGATTTCGCGATTCTTGGAAAATACCAAAGGGCTCGCTTAAATGCCTTTTATAATAAAAATAGATTCCGTTTTAAACAACATAAACGGCGAATGCTACATTGCCATGCCTCCATCAACGGATAAAACAATTCCGGTTATATAAGATGATGCATCAGAAGCCAGAAACCGAACCGAACCGGAAATTTCTGAGGGCTCGCCAGCCCGTTTTAAAGGGATAGCCTCTTCTATACTTTTCAGTACTTTTTCATCAAGCTGTCCGGTCATTTCCGTTGTGATGTATCCCGGCGCGACAACATTGACCCGGATATTACGGGAGGCGACCTCTTTTGCCAGTGATTTGGAGAAACCGATGATACCGGCTTTGGATGCGGCATAGTTGGTCTGGCCTGCATTACCGGAAATACCGACTACCGATCCGATATTAATGATGGACCCGGAACGGTTTTTCATCATTGGCCGGATGGCCGCTTTGGAATAATTAAACACACTCTTCAAATTGGTGCGAATGACATCGTCCCACTGTTCTTCGCTCATCCGCATGATCAACGTATCACGAGTAATACCGGCATTGTTCACCAGGATATCAAGTCCCGAAAACTCCTTTTGAATTTCCGAGATGACCTCTTCGGCCTGCTTGAAATCTATGGCATCTGCCTGTATGGCCTTTGATTTTCGGCCTTTTGCCTTAATCTGAGAGACGACCTCTTCGGCAGCATCCGCTGAACGGGAATAGGTTATAACGACATCTGCTCCGGCGTCAGCCAGATCGAGTGCGATAGCTTTTCCAATGCCACGGCCACCGCCGGTAACCAACGCAATTTTACCTTCCAGGGAATGAATGTCTGAACTCATACACGTTTATTCGTTTTCTGATAATATTCAAATACTTACTGAAACCCGGAGATCTCAATATCCGTCAGTGTTCGCTTAACCAATCCTTGCAGAACATTTCCCGGGCCCACTTCAACATAATGCCGCACGCCATCTTCATACATGGAGTTTAGCGTCTGGGCCCACCGAACAGGGCTCATTAACTGTTTTTTTAAATTCTGTTTCAATACGTCCGGATCTTTCGATGCCAAGCCTGTGACATTGGAATATACAAAGGCTTTCGGTGGAACAAATAAAAGATCGTCAATTATTGTATCCAGCTCTTCCCGGGCCGATTCCATCAGAGATGAGTGAAATGCCCCGCTTACCGGAAGGGTTTTTGCCATTTTCGCACCGGACTCTTTCAGTTTTTCGACA
>SLLW01000125.1 GCA_007133875.1 Balneolales bacterium
TCCGTTTACCCAAGGAACGGGCTGCTGCACTGCTGGATGCTCAGAACTCCGAGTCCGGCTGGCTTGATATCTGTGTGATATCCGATGGGCATCTGGGCTCGGGCAAAATAAGATTGATCGGACCCGAGGGGATTTCGGTTATTTCCGATATTGATGACACCATAAAAATTACCGGCATGCCAATGGGACTGAGTTTTATTCTTCAAAAAACGTTTTTCGAAGAATATGTTGCTGCTCCGGGTATGCCTGACCTTTACAATAAATGGAGTGGTGCCCCATTCCACTATGTTTCCGGCACACCCTGGCAATTTTACAGGCCGCTGACCGGGTTTCTGTTCCATGAGGATACCGGCTTCCCTCCGGGCTCTTTTCACATGAGATTTACACCCAAAAACTTCGGCAGTATCATCACATGGAGAACATTATCGCAATTAATCACCGATGAACAACTAACCTATCATCAGAAACTTGGACAGATTGTTTCAATCCTCGAGAATTTTCCGGACCGTGAATTCATATTGATCGGTGATTCCGGCGAACATGACCCCGAAATCTACAGAGAGGTTGCCGAACGGTATCCGGACCAAATTAAAAATATATATATCCGTGATGTAGTCAATGACAGAAACCTGCACCCGGAGCGTCTGGAAGGGATGACCATAATACCGGCACCCACATTTCATCGCGGTGATGGGTGACCGGCAGCATCGCCCCGGCAATCTGCCCCCTTACTACTCTTTTTCCAAAAAATAGGTCTGCATCCGGTCGGTAAAATTAATGGCTGTATCCGAATAGATGTCGATCAAATTCCGGTTAAAAATATCGCGTGTGATATAGGTCCCCGCTTTTTTCCAGGTGTCAAATTGTGCGATTTCGTCAAGTGCTTCAAGAAAAGCATTTTCATCCCCACCGAAAAGTTCGTCAACAAATTCGGACTCCATATCACTCACATGCTTTCGGATTTCGGGAACGCGATCCTGTATGGGATCCCCCGTTTTGGAGCCCAGGTCAATGATCGCGGGAGTCTCGTCATCATTCCTGGAATCCTGCCCGCTTTTGGGTGTGGCCGGTGTACCAGAATCTGAATCATGTTTTGAAAACCGTTTCCAGATCGGTATATCCCCGGCATCCGGATCATTTGTCTCGTCCGGGCCAAGCCGCGAGTGGAGTGGCTGCTGCTCCTTATCCTCCGAATCCGGCGTCTTCAGGTGCGAAAAAATAGTTCGGTGTTCACGCGAACCTGTCCCCTCATCTCCTTTATTCTGGAATCGGGCCAAAATGTTCTCTTCTTCCCGGGGGGGAACCTCTTTTTCATCAAAACGGTGGCCTATTCCCTTCCGGCTGCCTAATACTTCCAATGCCTCTCTCTTTTCCTCTTCGGAAGGTTCTATCTGGTACTGCGAGATATGAAAATAGGAGGTATTCTGGTATTGACTGGCCCAGTGTGCTTCCTTGCCGGCAGACACGTTTTTACCGGCAGTATCGGAGTCCGCGTGATCATGATGCCGTGACTGAGCCTGGGATGCTGACTGAGCCTGAGTTTCTGATTGAGCCTGAGTTTCTGATTGAGCCTGTGTTGCTGACTGAACCGGGTCCTGGGGTCGTTGCCGGCCCCGGGCATCCTGTTGCTTCTGTGATGGCAATTCCAGATCATCAATATCGGCCTGCGGCCTCGACAGAAGTTCAATAAGTTTGGTTCGGTTGATGGGATCCGACTCAGCTTCAAAATGGTACGCTACACCCGGCAACCCTTTATCACGGAAAAAACGGGCAAATAATTCGGTATCGATCCGCTCGCCTATCAGATCGAACCAGGGTTCAAAAAGCTGGGCCCAGTTCAGGGAAGTATAATGGGCGGTGATCCGGTCATCGAGCCGTTGAATGATTCGTCCGGCCTGCTCACGTGTTAACGTTTCCCGTCCTTTTTTCTCCATAAAGCGGGGAATGGCCCTGGAGAAATAGGTATAGACGACAATCCATTCGCAGCGCTCCCTGACGTTATCTAATCCCAGTTCGGTCTCGGAACCAAAGAGATAATCCGGCAGAAAAGCTCTTGGTGCCACAAGCATTTCCAGGATATCACCAATTGATGATTCCAGAACCGGACCGGCAAAACTTGCGGGCAGCCGGACCTCTTCGTGGATTGCCTGCAGAAACTGGCTCCAGGACTCACGCACGGAGTCGGCCTGCATATTTGCCCAGTCGCTATCTGGTGGTGTAACCGAGTCCTGCAAGTTTCGCATCAGTTCCAACCGGATCCTGTTAACCAAAAACTCCGGAAAACCGGCGGATCGCAACTCATCAGGTGTAAAAAACTGACGATCGTCATCCAGCTTGTTTAAAAAATATTCTGTTGTAGTGCGGATGATTCGGTCCATAGTATGTTCCATTGAATAGAAATTATGTGACAAGATACAGTTTTCAAACGAATTCGTTGGTCGTTTTCGTCACTCTGCTTACTTTATACCCATGTTTCGGATAGAATGTCATGATGTTGGTAAATTTTACGGAAAAACGGAAGTATTCCGCAGGGTAAATTTCCGTTTTGAAGGTGCCTCCGTCATCGGGATCCAGGGCCCTAACGGAAGTGGAAAAACGACATTGCTCAAGTGCCTCGCAGGTTTACTGCGTCCGAGTGAAGGTACGGTAGTTTGGCATGAAAACGGAGAGCCCATCGAACAACGGGTGATTCGCTACAAAATCGGTTTTACCGGCCCTTATATACACATGTATCACGAACTGACGGTACTTGAAAACCTTGCCTTCATCCGGAGCCTGCGTGACAACAACGATTTCCCGCCGTTCGCCAGCGGTCTGCCGGGGCTGATGGCTTCCCTCGGAATCAATCCGCTTGCCAAACGCAGTTTCGGAACACTCTCATCGGGACAGCAGCAGCGGGTGAAACTGGCCGGTGCGCTCGTCTCCTCGCCGCCTATTCTGATGCTGGACGAACCCGGGACCAATCTGGACAGTGACGGGTCAGTACTGGTTCAGAAAATTGCAGATCATCAGCGAGCATCCGGGGGAATGGTCCTTCTGGCCTCCAACCGGCAGGATGAATTGGCACACTGTGATGCATATATCACTCTTTCAGATGCGAACCCAGCCACCGTTCCACCATGACCCCACCGCAATTTCACCATAATCCTTACCCATGTACTGCCATGATTTCGACATCCTGATGCCATAAGCAGGGTCATCCGGATTCCACTTTTTGATGACAACCGAATCGCCTTCAAAATTGAATTCTTCCATATTTCCATCCACATAAAACGTAAAAAAATGTTTGACCAAAAAGACAGGGAACTCGC
Source organism: Balneolales bacterium (assembly GCA_007133875.1). Taxonomy (GTDB): domain Bacteria; phylum Bacteroidota; class Rhodothermia; order Balneolales; family Natronogracilivirgulaceae; genus SLLW01. Next base: position 3,312 of record SLLW01000125.1, read on the forward strand.
CGAACTCATACTGGATCACAGTGTAACACTAAAAAAGGGGGAACGCATCCTCATCAATCTCATCGGGTTTAACGGAATCGGTCTGGCGCGTGCGTTGGCTGCAGGAGCCCGGGAGCGAAACGCGATGCCTTACATGGATATCATGGATCCGGAAATCCAGCGAACGCTTCTGGAACTGGGAGACGATGTTTATTGGAAAGATCAGGCCGAAACAGCCGGAGTCCCGCTGATGGAGAAGATGGATGCCTATGTGGGTATCCGGGCATCGGAAAATATTTATGAGACCTCCCGGGTGGGATCAGACGCCAACAGCTCCTTTCAGCAACATTATCTCCAGCCGGTCCACTTCGAAGAGCGGGTCAAAAAAACAAAATGGTGCGTCCTGCGCTATCCTTCGGCTGCTTTTGCCATGAATGCAAAGATGCCGACATCCGAATTCACCGATTTTTATTACCGTGCCTGCCTGCTTGATTATGCCAAATTGCGGGATGCCATGAAACCGCTGGAGGCGCGTCTGCGAAAAGCGAGCGAGGTCCGGCTGAAAGGCGAAGGAACCGACATCCGGTTACATGTGGACGGCCAGGAGTGGATCAACTGTCACGGCACGCGGAACATCCCCGACGGGGAGCTGTTTTCGTCACCGCTGATCGATTCGGTCAACGGAACCATCCGCTATGCGCCGAGTGTCTATCAGGGCAAACCGTTTGAGTTTGTTTCGCTGACTGTGAAAGACGGGGTTGTGCAGGATTTCGACTCATCGAACCAGGAAGCCTTACAAGCGATTCTGGATACCGACGAGGGCGCGCGCCGATTTGGGGAGTTCAGTTTCGGAACCAACCCGGTCATAGAAAAACCGATGTATGACATACTTTTTGATGAGAAAATCTACGGATCGA
>SLLW01000431.1 GCA_007133875.1 Balneolales bacterium
CGAAGCACTTTCTGAAACCATAATCACTATGGTCGAGCATCTTGGCCATCAGAAAGGGACCTTGTACCACCAGCGGTGTCCGATGGTCAACGGAGGTAACGGGGACTGGCTCAGTACCGAAGAACGGATTCTGAACCCTTACCATGGTGAGCGGATGCTGAATTGCGGCTCCACTTTGCGGACCATGTAACCGAACCGCAAATCACAAATCGTCCAGCATTTCCCGCATATTTTCAATCCATCGCTCGTCGTCACTTGTGGTAATCTCTTTTTCGAGGCCTTCTTCAAGAATGCGTCGGGCATGGTCATCTTCGCCGATGGTCAGGTAGAATTCGGCCTTGTCATGGTAATAAAGAATGAATTGCGGGTCCAGTTCAATCGCTTTTTGAAACGCTTCGCGAGCCGCTTCATTACTGGCACCCTCCGGAGCTCCGCCGAAGAGGGCATTGGCGGCAAGACGTTCCATGCGAGACAGGTTGGCTGCCCGGTGATGCCAGTTGCCCAGCACGTTCCATGCCCGTGAATATCCGGGATCCAGTTCTACCGCTTTTTCGGCATGTTCCCGAATTTCGGTGGACATGCGGATTCGATCGCGCGCTCCCGCATGTAACGCTTTGCGACCGGCTGCCGCCGCATAGGCGAAGTGGGTACCGGCACTGTCGGGATGTGCTTCCAGTAACCGCTGCCCGTATTGATACGCCTGATCATAATGAGCCTCTTCATCACGGCTCCGGTCCTGCCGGTATCCGATGGAAGTATGGAGCATTACGATATTCCATAACGCTTCATAATGCGTTTCATCGCGTTCAAGCACCTCTTTAAATGCTTCTAGTGCTTCCTCGTCACGAAACTCATCTTTCAACTGAAATGCCCGTTCCAGGGTCTCATCATTTCCGGCAGATGCTGTACCGGTAGCATCCGCATATGCAAGCGGAACAGTTATCGCGCCGAAAAGCATAACCAGAAAAAGTATGGAAAGGAGGAACCTGATGGAGGATGCCGGAATACTCAAAACCTGGCTAAAACCGGCTGTTACCGTTTTATTCATAGCGGATCTCATGTAATGGACTGTTAAAGCTGATGGGCATAAAATGGTGTTATGGTATCGCTTGAAAAAATATGGGGATAAATCCGCAGAAAATGAACAGTCATTTGGTTATGGCAGTTTCATTTCCGGAATGTCCATAAACTGGGACAGGACGTGCGGATCAGAGATACGTGGTCAGTAATCCGGAATGGTCAAGGTAATATTCCGGTAAGTCGCCGGAACGGCAAACAGATCCAAATCCGGAATTTCATCATGGATTTCAACCAGGGTGATCTCAATGCTGTTGTTCTCATCCTCATAGGACAATGCAAACGGGAAAAAACCAGATGGTACGTCATAGTTCAAAATACGGGCCAATAACCGGTTGCCGAAATCAGGAAAATGAAAATGACCGTAACGCTTCGAATCCACCGGTGACCAGAACCGAATCTCGTTTCCGGCTTCTGTGATAAGCAGGAACTCTTCATTTTCGACCCCGGCGATCATCGTCCGTTTTCCGGAAGCAGAAGCCTCCATCATTTGGTCCACAAGCGACTCCCCCCGATTAGCAATATCCTCAAATTGAAGATCTGCATAGGCGTGGATTTCATCAATGATTACAACCATGCGAAGCTCATCCGGCGAAATCAGCAGCGTCATCGAACCACCCATATGGGGATCATCTATTTCAAGTCGCACCAAGCCGCGTTTGATAAAGTACCGGAATTCCTGATGCATGCCATTGATATTCATCTCATAATAGAGGGTCCCTTCAAAAAGCTCATCTGCAACGGTATCTGGCAGGGCCCGGATGAGCAGCGTATCATCCCGGACTCCTCGTTTATCCCGGGCTGATGTGTCATCCGGGGTTGATGTGCCATTCCGGGCTGCCCGGGCATCCTGATGGGTATGGAACGCTTCGGCCGGTAATCCGGCGGAAAGGACAAATATAAGCGTTGCAGCAATTGAAATGTTATAGTCCGGCATATTGTAAGAGTATTAAAAAGGCCGGGAGGAACCAGATCCCATTGGCATTGCGTGATCAGCCTGCTATTTTTAAAGTAGATGATATTCCGGTTGATGATACTGTTCAGGCAACCCATCCAATATCATAATAATGAAAGATACTAAAGCGGCAATAAAAAATTCATAATGAAACATATTTTGATCATGGGCAGCGGTGCCGTTGGTGGATTCTATGGTGCCCATCTTGCGCAGAGTGAGGAGTTGATGGTTACCTTTGTGGCACGAGGAACACATCGTGACATCATGCAGAAAAACGGACTTCGGATAACGGGAGAGATGGAGCTTCATTTGGACAACCTTAATGTTGTCGGGGATCCGTCGGACGCGCCCGAACCGCCTGACCTTGTAATTGTAACCGTCAAGTCTTTTGACACCCGCGAAGCGATCAGACGTCTCCGGCCTGTCATCAAAAACAATACGCAGATCCTGACCCTGCAAAACGGTCTGGAAAATTATGAGTGGCTGGCGGATGCCTTTGGCAGCAGTAAAGTCATTCGCGGATTCTGCAGAATCGGGGTTGAGATCACCGAACCCGGCACAATCGATTACCGCGGCTTTTCTGAAGTCTGTTTCGGCGAGGAGAATGGCGCTTCGTCGAACCGGGTCTTGCAGTTGCAAAAAATATTTCAATACCACGGTTTAGCCTGCAATGTCAGCCCCAATATCAAAAAAGAAGCATGGCTAAAATTTATCTGGAATGGGGTTTTTAACATGTTGACCGGGCTGGCCAATGTGACCATCGACCGTTTATTTGAGGAGGAGCACGCTTATGCCACCGCCTGGCAACTTTTTTATGAAATGCAGTCCGTAGCAAGTGCTTCGGGGGTTTCGATAACGGATGATGAAGGTGCCGTGATCATTGATGAGGCTCAGGATCTGGGGGCATTCCGCACATCAACATACCAGGATCGTCAGCGTGGAAAGCCTCTGGAGTTTGATGCCTTCTGCGGATATATTACCAGGAAGGCTGAAATATTTGAGCTGAGCACCCCGGCAAACCGTACCCTGTATGCGCTTTACAGAATGTTACCGGAATCATCGGGTTCCAATATCTGAGTCCATCAGTAAACGGAGTAAACCCCTTTAACCGGAGATATCACCTCACACAGACAGCTATTTCGCTGTAATTATACGGACTTAAAAAACGGAAGATTTATTATGAAATTGGGAATAATTTCCGACACTCACGATCATGTAAAACATATCACCAGAGCAGTTGCACTGTTTCGCAGTAATGATATTGGCCACATTCTCCATGCCGGTGATTTTTGCAGTCCGTTCACCATTCCGCTGTTCCGTGGGTATGGTATGGATGCTGTATTCGGCAATAATGATGGAGATCACTTCCGTCTCATCGGAAAAATGAAGGAGAACAACCTGAACATCCACAACGAATATTTTGAAACCGAAATCGAAGGGTGCCGGATTGCCCTCTATCACGGAACCCAGCCGGCCATCACCGAAGCGCTTGGGAAATGCGGCTCCTATGACCTGGTTATCAGCGGACATACCCATCAGGTTGTGAATAAGATGGTGGGCGGAACCCGTATGCTGAACCCCGGCTCTGCCCACGGGTTTGATGCCAAAGCCACGATTGCACTGTTTGACACGGAAACCCGGGAGCCGGAAATCCTGGAACTGTAACACCCGACGGCGGCCGGATGGAGTCCTGTACCCACTGAGGCGGCAATCCGTCAGGTCCGTATGGTTACATATTTTTGATGATGGCGTCGGTAAATATTTCCGTGCTGCCCTTGCCTCCGAGATCTCCGGTGACCACTTCCAGGTCAGGGAGCGTTTTGTACAGTCCCACGCGGATTTTTTCCGCGATATCGTGTTCATCCAGATGCTCAAGCATCATGAGCGCGGATAGCAGAAGGGCTGTGGGGTTGGCTTTACCCTGGCCGGCAATGTCGGGCGCGGATCCGTGAACTGCTTCAAATATGGCATGATTCTCACCCATATTGGCAGATCCGGTTACTCCGAGTCCGCCGACCAGTCCGGATGCCAGATCGGAAAGGATGTCACCAAACAGGTTGGTGGTGACAATCACATCAAAAATCTCGGGCCGCATCACCAGTTGCATGGCGGTGTTATCGACAATCATGTCACTGAACGCGATTTCGGGATACTCTTCAGCGATCTCGCG
>SLLW01000296.1 GCA_007133875.1 Balneolales bacterium
GGGCGATACTCATTACGGCTGGCTGGCCTTCATACGTAACCCGTGAAATACTGATTTCAACCGGAAGGACCGTTCCGTTTTTAGTCCCCTGGGTAGTTTCAAAACAAGCAGATCCGGAAAACTGATTAATGGTCAGATTCCCGAAGACGGGATCAAGAAGGGGTAATCCATCCGGTATAAGTTCTTCACTCGAATAACCCGACTGCTCCAAAGCCCGCTGATTCACAGCCATCAGATTCCCCTCAAAATCAACGATCCAAAGCGCTTCGTTCATGTGGTTGATCCAATCCGTGCCGGAGACAACCTCTTTCGACTGCTCCTCAACTTCAGGAATCTGCTCTGTGATAATTTCCGAATAGAATACGATACCCCCTACTTCGTCGTCCTGATCGTACCACGGACGCGCTTCCCAGTGTATCCAGTCGCTTGTACCATTTCTGTGGATGAACGTATCTTTTTCTGAGCTGAGTTTTTCTCCGTTCAAAACCCGTTGATGCAGATCCTTCCATTTTTTATCCAGGTTCGGAAAGAGTTCATAATAGTTTTGTCCGGCCACCGGCTCGATCTGAGGCCGGGTGTCATTGATGAAATTTTGATTCGCATACATCACATCCAGCTTTTTGTCGAGGATCAGCACAGACGACCAGCTGTGGTCCAGAGCAAACTGCATTACACGTTGAAAATCATCCACTTTCCGGATGCTTTTTCCCACTGCCTGGCGCTCATGAAACAGGCGGAGTGCCATTTGAACAGTTGCCTTGAGCACCACGTCCCCGGCGTCATCAGGGATACATCCATAGTGCCGAATCTCCCTGAGTTGTTGTGATATATCACGGTGGCTGTCAGAAACCTGAAATACAACAGGGATATCACGAATTTCAAGAATATTGGAAGCGGTTGAGAGATCCTCTTTTTCCCTGTCGGGATGAACCGGCATCAACAACAGGTCAATGTCTTTAATAAGCGCAACGATCTCAAGGGCTTTTTCCCCGGAATTTGCTGATAGAACATGATAACCGAATGATTCCAGTTTTTTGATTTCATGACTCACGTCACGATCATCCCTGCCGGCAAATAAGATTGTCTGCTGCTTGTTTGGCCTCATCCCAGGCTCTTCCCCCCATAAATTAGTACTATCACATCAAAACCTGTGTTATTCCAACAGGTTTAATGCACTGCAAATGGTTAACTCTTAAAGTAAGAATATCACAGCCGTAATTAATACTAATTTTGGGAAAAAGACCAGCCAATTAGAACATTCTATAATTCAGCAACCTGTTCACCGCATCCCATGTTTTCCGGACCATGATACGGATTGGCAACCTGATCGGAAGTATGGATCCAAACGGAGTCACCGTCACCATAATCGTCACATGAAAATACATACAGGGGATCGCCGGGGTTTCCAAATTCCTGAATCAAATCCTGAAGCTCAAGAGATAGCTGCTTCAGGCCCTCCCTCTGTTCGTCCAGATTTTCCCCGTCCACAATACTTCCGGCGGCATCCAGCAATGCACCCTGGAAAGCCTGCCACAGGGACAGGTCATCTTCCTCAAAAATACCGTCCGGAGTGGTGGCGATGGTTGTTTCCAGCCGTTCCGCCCATGCAGCGGAGAGGTCGTCCCGGTTGTGAACCAGAGCATCTTTGGTATTCATATACTGCTCAATGATTTGTGACAACCGTGCATTTACTTCGTCACCTGATTGTGCTAATGATGTTGCGGTGATTGCGAGTAATAATAGCAGGGATAATGCGGCAACTCTGCTTTTTTCCATAGGAACCTCTCAATTATTGAAGTTTAGGAAAAGATTAATGCTTGTATACTTTAAGATGTGTAGAATTTATTGAAAAGGAAAGATCTATTCATTCAACTCCCTGCAGCATGCACCATGAATACCACTGAACTATATTAAGAGAAAACCCATTGATAGTAGTGCGGGGTATAGCCCTGCCGCTAATTATGAATGCGGATCCTGTCACAACCCAGTATGATCCGGAAAATTAAACATCTATGAATACAGACAAAGCCGTGGTACTTCTGGGATGGAGTGCATTAGCCATTGAAAGTGCCCAAAAGCTCAAAAAACCTTATGTCGTTGTCAGTTTTGAAGACTTTGAACCCTATGCAAAGGAACACAATATCCCTTTTGTGTCATGGGATTTCAACGAATGGGGGGATCAGTCCAATGCGCTGATCCTGAAAGAGAAACTGGAACCCTACAATCCCAATGTCGCTATTCCGCTTTATGAAGAGACCGTGGAGTGGGCCGGAGCATTGAATACTCTTTACCGTGACGATCCAAGGATAATGAACCGTGCTTTTCTGTTCCGCAACAAAGCCATGATGAAACGCAAGGCATTGCTGGCCGGACTGCGGGTTGGCTTGTTCGAGCAGGTCAACAATATCGATGATGTTCACAAATTCATGGACCGTCTGAACGAAGCCAATCTCGTTCTGAAAGGCGAAGAGGATGCCTGGGTCCACCTCAAACCGTTCAGCGCTGCAGGTACTGTGGGGCACAAACTGTTACGCAGTCATGATCAGATCGACGAGAAAGTGATTGACAAGGACTTTCCGTGCCTGGTCGAGAGCCACCTTCCCGGCAAGGAGTTCTCCTGCGAAGCCTTTATACACGACGGGAAAATCCGATTCTTGAATATTACGGAATACATTAAGCTGGGTTACTCCAATTTCATTCCGGCCGGACCTTCCCTCCAGGCAAAGCGTGATCAGATTCAGGAGGTCATGCAGAAACTGGTTGACGCCTTTGGCATTGAATATGGTGTGATACACCCGGAGTGGTTTCTTACCGAAGACAATACACTCAGTTTTGGTGAAGTGGCCTGCCGGATTCCCGGTGGACATATTTTCGAACTGATTGAAAAGGCATACGGGTTTGACGCCATACAGGCTATGATTCTCTGCAGTGATCCGGCCACTACAGAGGAAGATATCCAGAAGTTTTTCCCCTCTGACAGGGAGCCTGTCAGCCATTATGCAGGCAGTCTCATGATTTACCCAAAGCCGGGGCGAGTCTCCAAGCTGGTTATCCCTGATGTTCTCAAAGAAGATCCCTATTTTGAGAATCACACTCTCATTGAACCGATGGAGCACAAAGTGTCCGATAATCGGGAAGGTTTCGGAAACCATTACGGGACCATTTTTTTCCGTGGAGAAGATCCGGAACGCATGGCCGAACTGCTTCGTCATTATGAGGAAGTTGACTTCTATCAGGGATGATGTACCCCATTCCATAAATCAGCTTAAATAATCCATACGGACACCATAAAGTTTGCCGGTATTCACCCGGCAGACGCTATGGTGTTTGAACAATTACCCGTTACATATTAAAACACGTTTTTATGTCCGAACCGATAGCTGACCAACTTCAGCACAAATTCATGGATCAGCTGAATCAACTTAAAGAAGCCGGCCCATTAACAAAAAACGACCAGGGAAGGAAACTGGCTTCAACCATGGATATCATTACTGCCAAAGAAACCGGGCCTGCCTATCTATTCGATCATATCGAAACAATACTGGATGCAGGTTTTTTCAAGGGTACCAGCTGGGAGGATGAAGCGGTGCTTAATGCATCACTGGTCGGCGGAACCCTGAAATCCGGAGGATTGAATACCGTCTATGAAATTATCAGCGAGCTGCGGCTGATGGCCATTTCGGAGGGAAAAATCCACTCAGAAGCCATGACTCCGAAAGATGCTCTCCGGTTTCTTGAAGAAATTACCGTTTCCAACCTTGACCTGCTGTTCCCGGATGCATCGGAGGAGCAGCGCAATGTTGATGATGAAACCCGCAAAAAGATCCAGTCACTGTTCGGATTTCTGCGAAACGAAATCATAGATCCGGATCGCATTAATAAGCGGCTGGCATCGGAGCTGGAAATGATTTGTGCCCAAAGACCCATTATAACCGACCGGGCACACCATATCATCCGCACCATTAAAGAGCAGATGACAACCGCACAAAGTGACGATATTGCACCACGTCTGCAACTTTTTATTGACGCCGTTTACGCCCCGTCCAAACGAGCTGCTGAACTTGACGTTGACGAATACGAGGCCTGGATTAATGATGAAAAAACCGGCACTTCGGATCTGGAGGCTGAATGTACTGCACTCTCGGAACCGTTACGGGAAACCGGGTTGTCTTCCCCTTATCATGCCTTACTGTTGCGA
>SLLW01000022.1 GCA_007133875.1 Balneolales bacterium
CTACATTCCATCGTGTACCACTGGTATAACTTCCGCCGAAATCAACAAAAGGAAGGCCACTGTATAAGAGGCCAAGTCTGGCATTCCATCCAACCGCATCGACCCGGAGCTGCTCATCATACATCACCCGGTCAATATTGAAAGTTCCGGAATTTTGAATTCCGGTGTAGTATGGCTCTCCATGCTGATCCCATGCCGCTTCTTCAATAAATACCTGGTCAAACCGGTAATTTGAAACCGGAATTCCGAGAGATACACCAACAAACATATCTTCCTGAAATTCTGTAGCTACGAAGAGATTATATTCACCGGATTGACCGCGATGGAGGGTTTCGGCATATTGATCGACACCGTAGAACTCACCACCAAAATCAAACACGGACTGATCCCGGCCGTTGGCTGCATCAATGGCAAAAACATCAAAAGCGATATCTCCGGTATAATCAGTAAGTGACTGATAGGTACGGCTCGTGAAATCATTAAATGCATTTATCGTAAACGCGCTGTTAAAGTCGGCAGTCTGGACATACCCTCCACCTAATACAAGGCTCCCAACCACGGTTGGAGCCTTATAGGCAAACCCGATATGCGTTAATCCTGTCTGATTGTCATCGAACGTGCTTAACTGACCGATATAATTTGACTCCTGAGTGACTTCCCGTACACCGAGCCCGGCTGTAAACATACTGGTTTCCATTTTTGCTGCAACGGCAGGGTTAATCAGATAGGAACCAAATCCCTGCAATTGGGCTGCGGATGAGCTTCCAAGTGCGATACTATGGGGATCCTGGCCCGGGACCTGTGTCGACAGGCGAAGAGCATCAAAACTGTATTGGGCATTGGAAGCTGTGACTCCAAGCAGCGTTACAAATAGGATCAGCGAAGCCGAAATGTTCCACAAACGATTATTCATAGGAGATAACATGTTGCATAAATGGTTTCACCGGTGGTCCCGGTTTTAATAATATTAGCGGGATACAACGTTATTGTGTGATGAAAACAGACTATTTACCACATAACACAAAAAGGTGACGTACCAGCAGCAAAAACGATCTGTGTGACTCAACGCAATCAATCACGGCTTCTTGAAGTACCGGAATCGCCGCTGCCTCTTGACGAAGTGTTACCGCTTCTGCTTACCGAACCACCGCTGCTGCGATTATTATTTGTGCTCCTGCTTACCGAACCGGTGTTCCGGGATGTATTGCCGGACCGATTTACAGTACCGCTGTTTCTGCTGGTATTGGTGGTCCGGCTAACATTTCCGGTATTCCTGCTGGTATTGGAACCTGCAGAGCGTACGGTTCCACTACCCCTTTCTGTTGTGGTACGTCTTACCGTGGTACCGGTATTCCGCGATGTAGTGGCACTTCTCTCACTTCGCACCGTGGATGCAGAACGTGATGTCGCTGTAGTGCTGCGAGTCACATTGGATGTGGTAGCACGCGTAACGGAGCGGGTCCCTGCAGTACCCCGGGTTGCTGTAGATCGGGATGCATCCCTGGCCATGGTGGCTGACCGGGTTGCGGTGACGCTCGTTCCTCTGGTGGTACGAACTCTGCTGGGCGTTTGTCCGGTTACGTTACGATAATTGTACACGACAAAATAGTTCGGGCCATAGAAGCGGGATCCACCCCAACCATAAGCCGGATACCGATAAGATCGGTGACCATACCAGCTGTAGGGATGATGCCATGAGGAGTGCCATGCCCAGGGTGAGTGCCAGCCCCAGGGGTCATAATGTCCATAGTGATGGTATCCGCGCCCATAAGAAAAGCCCATGTTCCAACTGCTATAAGGGCGATGATGGAATCCGTATCCGTAACCAAATCCGGCTGACCATCTGTAACGATTATAGTCCCGGTAATACAGGCCGGCATCATACATCGCGTCCTCATATCCCAGATCGTAGATATCCTGATCGGTAGTTACACGATCCGTCTCCCTTTCAGATGCATATCTGCCAGGACGCTCTTCCATTACATGTACCTGGGTATAGCATCCTGTTAAGAACAAGGCGCTGACCGCTAATATGAAGGTGATTTTAAAGTGTGCCATGATTGACTCCCTGATACCTTGTGCTGCCGGTTTAATGACGGTCACCCGTCTGAAGTTTAAATATCCATTCACAGTAAAAACGTCTATTCTTCGGTTTTGTTACGTTGTACCGGAGTTGCCGGATTTTTAAGATGGCAAACCCGGTGTTGTATTGGTGCTGCATACATCCTGATAAACCTGCGCCGGAACCAACACCTTCAAAACCTTTAAAAAAACATCTATGTACTACTCTACCTAATATACCAGATTTCGTGACAAATGCGTGTCTTTCTACTTGCTTTTACGTTTTTTACGGGAAAAGGTTCGCGAAAGCTGCAAAGTAATCAGCACATAAATGGTATTCAGTTCTCCCTCAATGACCTGGGTTTATCCAAGATAAACCCTGAGTGCCAGGCTGCGGTTGTGATGCCTTAGTTTTCTGAGTGCTTTTTCTTTTATTTGCCGAACCCGCTCGCGTGTTAAATCGAATCGTTCGCCAATTTCTTCCAGAGTCAGCGAATGTTCCCGGCCAATTCCAAAATAGAGTCTGATTACTTCAGCTTCTCTTTTTGTCAGTTTGGACAATGCCCGCTCAATTTCAACTTTTAGCGACTCCCCCATCAGGTCGTTGTCGGGATCGGGTGTCTCCTCGTTTTCAAGTACATCCAGGAGGCGATTGTCTTCTCCCTGGGCAAAAGGTGCATCAACAGAGAGGTGTCGTCCGGAGATTTTTAACGTATCGGATACTTCCGAAACCGTCATCTCAAGACTTTCGGCAAGTTCGGAGGCCGAGGGAATACGCTCATACTCCTGCTCCAGTTTTGAAAGCTCCTTGCCAATTTTATTTAATGCCCCAACACGGTTCAGCGGCAGACGGACGATGCGGCTCTGCTCGGCCAATGCCTGCAAAATGGATTGACGGATCCACCAAACGGCATAGGAGATAAACTTGAATCCACGCGTTTCGTCAAACCGCTTGGCAGCTTTGATCAGCCCCAGATTACCTTCATTGATCAAATCACCGAGGGACAAACCCTGATTCTGATACTGCTTTGCCACAGAAACCACAAATCGGAGATTCGCTTTGGTCAGTTTTTCAAGGGCGAGTTGGTCACCGGCCTGAATTTTTTTGGCCAGATCCACCTCTTCATCCGGGGTAATCAGATTTACTTTCCCAATCTCCTGCAAGTATCGGTCAAGGGATTGTGATTCTCTTGTTGATATACCGCTGGGGCTCGGATTTTTAGGTTCTTTTTTCTTTTTAGCCACTTGAAATACGTTGGTTTGGATTTATGTTCACACGGAAAATCAGGAAAAATGCTTGCGCCAATATACAATATTTCATACTTGAATTCTTCATTGACGCCTACTCACAGGAACATCTTAAGATGGGAGATAAATTCCTGAGCAGGTTATAAAAAAACGATCTTAATGTACGGATGTTATATTACAATTATCGGCCTGAATTTAACTGATTCAAATACGATCATCAGATAAAAAACTATTCCCCGAAAAAGGATTTTTCAATCCGAAATAACGACAGACCGAAACGGCAACATCTGCAAAACTTTCACGTGTGGGTAGTTCTACAGATGCAGAACGTTCTGCCGGGTAAACCAGCAAAGGAGTGAACTCACGAGAGTGGTCGGTACCAGGCATTGCCGGATCATTGCCATGATCTCCGGTGATGATCAACAAATCATCCCGATCCATTGCATTCAGAATCTTCGGGATCGCCCGGTCAATCTCTTCCAGTGCTCCTGCAAAACCCGGCACATCGTTTCGGTGGCCAAAATTCTGGTCTGTCTCAATCAGATTTACAAAAACAAAACCTTCGGACATTCCATTCATTTCTACCAACAGTTTCTCAATACCTTCGGCATTGCTTTTGGTTCGGACTGCCCTGCTGAAACCCTGCCCGGCAAATAAATCAATAATTTTACCGACAGATACGGTTTCTATACCATTTTCTTTTAAATACCCTGGAAGAAAGGGTTCAGGGGGTGCCAGTGAGTAGTCATGGCGCTGTTCCGACAGCCGTTCATACGCTCCCGGTTTGCCGGTGAAAGGCCGTGCAATCACGCGGCCGACGGCATGTTGCTCAACCATCACCTGATTTCGGGCAATTTTACACCATTCATACAGAGTCGTCAACGGAAC
>SLLW01000082.1 GCA_007133875.1 Balneolales bacterium
ACCCGCCGTGTGTATGCAGCAACCCTTTCGGTTTGCCCGTTGTTCCGGAAGTATAGAGGATAAACAGCATATCCTCGGAGTCCATCTCTTCGGTATCACATTTCGGACTTGCGATGGGCAGTGCCTGGAGGTCATGCAGCCAGAAATCCCTGTCGTTCTCCATGTAGACCTCATGGCCGGTCCGTTTGACGGTAATACAGACCTCAACGGTCGGAGAGCGTTTCATCGCATCGTTGGCGATACCCTTCAGATCGGTCACTTTTCCACGGCGCCATCCGCCATCGGCGGTTACCAAAACCCGGCTCTTGGAGTCGTCGATTCGGGAAGCCAGTGCCTCGACACTGAATCCACCGTAAACCACACTGTGTGCAGCCCCGATTTTTGCGCAGGCGAGCATGGCTATGGCCAGCTCGGGTATCTGAGGCATGTAGATAGTCACAATTTCGCCCTTTTTCACCCCCATGCTCTTCAGGATATTGGCAAATTTGGAGACTTCCCGATTTAGGGCATGGTAGGACATGGTGCGCAGATCACCCGGCTCCCCTTCCCATATCAGAGCCAGTTTGTTGCGCCGCCAGGTTTTCAAATGCCGGTCGATCGCGTTGCCGATAACATTGATTTTACCCCCGGTAAACCATTTATAAAACGGCTTATTGCTGTCATCCAGTACCTTATTCCATTTTTTATACCAGTGCAGCTTTTTGGCTTCATCCGCCCAGAATCCCTCCGGGTCGGCAATAGATTTTTTGTAAAGGGACTCATAGTCCTTGACATTTGCCTGCTTCACAATTTCGCGGGATGGGTGAAACAATTCCGAATCACTCTTTTCTGATGTCCCGCTCTGTCTGGTCTTGCCTTTAGCCATGGGAAACTCCTTTAATTGATACGTAAACAAGTGCTTGATAACAAGCCTCTTTAATTTAATGATCTACGTGCAAGCCATTTTAACCTATGCGAACCAGTAATTCAACTACTATTTCGGGACTTTTTCCACGGAGTTTGTTGCAACCCAGAAGATTTTGCAGTATAATGCACATATTTCTTACACATCCCAATGCGAATATCATGGATAACAGCCAGCTTACCCGGAAACAGAAGCAGTTTTTCGACTTCATCGTCTCTTACAAAAAAGAGCACGATATTTGGCCTACATATCGTGAAATTGCGGATGAATTCGGATTCAAATCACCCAACAGTGTCACACAAAACCTGCAGGCGCTTGTAAAGAAAGGGTGCCTGATCAAAACCGACGAAGAGGAGTACGACATCGCCCCCGAATTTGATGAGTCGGCCAGGCCAAACTCCTCAGGCATTCCGGTTCGTGGCCTCATTGCTGCCGGGTATCTGCAGGAAGCGGTAGAAGCCAACCTCGGATCCATCACGCTGGATTTCCTCTTTCCAAACCTGGACCGACTCTACGCACTACGCGTCTCCGGCTCCAGTATGAAAGATGCCAATATCGATGACGGGGATTTTGTTCTGCTTATTGATGATGACATCCAGAACGGAGATATCGGCGCAGTGCTCTATAACGGCGAAACTTCCCTGAAACAAATCTATTATGGGCAAAACGGTCTGCAACTGAAACCAGCCAACAAAGCGTATCGTGATATTGTCATTGAGCCGGATGTATTCGAAGAGGTGCGGGTTCTGGGCAAATATGTGGGCCATGTAAACCGGTCCGGCATCTATAAACACGATGGCAGTAAAAAACCTCACTGACGGCTGCCGCAAGATAACCAGCTTAATGAATCTCACTGCTGCTGACGCGGAAAAATCAGCTTCTGGCCGGGCAGGACGCACATCACCCCCGATTGATGCCGCCGGTATGGTGTGTGATGATACGGGCACCGTCGACAGAGACCTCATTACCGGTCGGTGTCTCCTCCGGATGCTGTTCAGAGCTTTCGGTGCGTATTGGTTTGTTCTATCAGCTCGCCACTGCGCCGCTCCAATACATCGCGACCGGTCTCATTCAGCCGATCCGACAACGGCCGGCCCCGTTCTATACGAAAATTGGCTCCTTTAACCGCATCATGAAGCTGACCGTCTTTTATCCAGGCCCGCCCGCCATCATGCTGCAACCGTTTGCGGTTTTTGATCAGTAAAGCCTGCTTATGGAGGTCGGGAAGCGATGCAGCATCTGTTCCAGCTGTAGTTGAGTCCGTTCTGTCTGCCATTTTTATTTCCGTTCCGGGGATGATGATGTACTGTTTCTGCTAAAATTACATCTCTTTCAGGTTATTTCAAACGGAACTTCCGGTTTCCTCAGAAACGGACAATATATTTTTTGGTTTTATGATTCCCCGAAAAACATTATATTTGTTGTCTTGAATAAAAACAGTTTTGATCACTATTTTAATCCGAACGAAATGTACGCGATTGTTGAGATAAGTGGGCATCAGTATAAAGTAGCCAAAGACGATGTCATCTACGTTGACAAACAGAAAGCCGAAACCGATAAAAAAATCACCCTCGACAAGGTTCTTCTGACCTCCGACGGGAATGGCAAGGTTCAGGTTGGTACACCCACACTTGAGAAAGCAAAAGTCAGCGCCAAAGTTGTCGAGCACGTCAAAGGCGATAAAATTGTCGTTTTCAAGAAAAAACGTCGCAAAGGATATGAGGTTACCCGTGGCCATCGGCGCCATCTGACCCGACTTCTAATTGAAAAAATAACCGCTTAATCGTATAGGACCATGGCACATAAAAAAGGTGGCGGCTCTACAAAAAACGGCCGTGACTCCGAATCGAGTCGACTGGGTGTAAAGCACTTCGGTGGCGAAGCAGTTCGTGCAGGAAATATCATTATCCGTCAGCGCGGCACCAAATTCCATCCCGGGCTCAATGTTGGTATTGGAAAAGATGACACCCTTTTCGCGAAAGCTGATGGGGTTGTTGTTTTCAAAAAAGGCCGAAACGACCGCAAAACAGTTTCCGTAGAGATCAACTGATCCCGGCAAACCATCCGTTTATAAGCTCTGACTGCAGCAATGCGTTGGAGCTTTTTTTTTATCCATTTGTCTATGAACAGACCATCATTACCGGGACTACCGGATCTCCGTGCCGGAAATCTGTACGGCATCGGCAGAAACTATGCCGCTCATGCCAGGGAACTCAACAACCCGGTCCCGACCCGCCCCGTTATTTTCGGGATGCCATTGACCTGTCTGACATTTGACGGTTTGGTTATCATTCCTTCGTTTGTTGAGGATGCCCATTATGAAGCCGAACTTGTAATCGCCATCAGCAAAACAGGAAAAGATGTTCCAAATGAGGAGGCGCTGTCTCTGATTGCCGGTTATGGGCTGGGGATTGATGTGACCGCCCGTGACATCCAGCAGGAGCTGAAAGAAAAGTCACACCCCTGGTTGATTGCCAAAGGCCTGGATACCTTTGCACCGGTAAGCCGTTTTGTTCCGGCAGGCCATGTGACCGATCCGCAAAAACTCCGGTTTACACTGGATATCAACGGCGAACGGCGGCAAAACGGAGATACGTCCCTCATGCTCTTTCCGGTTGCCGAACTGATCGCCACCCTCTCCCGCTACTTCACACTTCAACCCGGTGACCTGATCTTCACCGGCACTCCCGAAGGGGTCGGTCCGCTGTTTGACGGCGACCGGCTCCACGCCGTTCTGGAGCCCGGCCTGGTAACCCTCGATGTCAATGTTGAAAAAAAAACCTGACCACCCCAAAATCTGCAGAAAAATCCTGCTTCCGCTAAATAATCAGCTTATTTTTCATTTTAAACACCCATCACCCATTTCTTTTTTTCGGCCTGATGTTATTCCCCCGCCCTCCCCAAATCCGGATTCCCGTTGCAGCCATCCAACTGGCGGCCATCGTAACTATTGCCGCATTTTGCCAGGGACTCGCCGCTAACCCGGTCGAGGCACAATCACGTCCCGCTTTTCTTGAGGATCATGTCACCTATCTCTGGCCGACGAATGCGAGTCGGTATATGTCATCCTCATTCGGCGAAACCCGCGCGGCACATTTTCACGCCGCCATGGATATCGGCACATGGGGCCATGAAGGGTATGATGTCTATGCCGCCCGTGATGGCATCCTCCACCGGGTAGCCGTCGGGCCGGTCGGGTACGGAAATGTGATCTATCTGCGTCATGCTGACAACTCCATCTCCCTGTATGCTCATTTGAAGGATTTCCATCCTGATATCCGGG
>SLLW01000311.1 GCA_007133875.1 Balneolales bacterium
CCCCGTAAGGCCCCGGCTCGGGGGCTCGCTATGCGATTTTCTTGTCTTTCCAATCGGTCAAAGAACAGCCCGCCGCGTTTTTGCGACAGATTCCAAATATACATCTAAACTCTTGCCCTTGTCAACTTTTATTTTCCAAATCAACAAGTTTCCCCAGCGTAACTTTTCCCGCCGGAACTCCCAATATACCACCCCCTAAAGCCCCTTGTCAATCTGTTTTATCCCTTTTTTATCTCCTCTTCCTTTTCCCAACGCAATACTACCATCAGAACCGGCGAATGGAATAAAATTGACCCGTTTTTCATGAAAAATAAATTGCTCAGACCTGAATATTTTTCCGCCTATCGGACCCCCAGTTTTTTCAACTTGCTTTGCAGTGTTGTCGGCTTCATCCCCAACACGTAAGCGGCCCCGTCCCTGCCGTATATCTTCCCATCTGTCTTGTTCAGGACCTGCTCTAGATACTGACGGTTCATCTCATCAAACGTTACAATCTCTTGCAACGCTTCACCACCTGTCTTTTCGGATGACGCTCTGATTCCTGCCGATGCCGACGGGTCCATAATCAAGCGAAATACCCCCTGATCAGATCGCAACAGTGAACTCCGCAATACCCTGTAGAATTCATCGAAGTTCCCGGGCCAGTCATGATGCAACAGACGCTCCATTACCGGTTCTTCAATTTTCATCTCCCCAAGACCCAGTGCTTGTGCGGCATTCGGAATCCAACTCTCCGCAAGTGCCCGGATATCCTCCTTGCGCTGCGACAGCGGTGGCAGCAGGATACTTTCGAAACTGATATAGTAGTACAGTTCCATGGAAAACTTGCCGCGCTTCATCTGCTCTTCCAAAAGTGTCCGGGTTGTCGCCAGAATGCGTACTTTTTTTCCGGCCCCTGTCATAACCTGCATCCAATCAAGTAATTTCTCCTGATTCGGCCCCGTCAACTTGCTGATTTCCACGATCAGCAAACAGATACGGTCGTCACCGGTGTTCGCCTTCCCCGCTGTGCCACAAAGCGCTTCGACAGCCTCGTTCTGTTCTGCAGGGGACATGGAACCGACATCCCAATCCACAGTTTTTGCCCCCGAAAAACCCTCGGCTTTCAACACCTGGTTAGCCAAAGTCCGTTTTCCCGTAGACCGGTCACCGCGAAACAGCAGATGGACATGCTGATCTGTAACGGCATCCACTTTCTGCATCAACGCTTTCATCAGCGGTGACTCCGTCACAAAATACAGCTGACCTGATGCCGCATCGCCACCGCCCTCTTTTCCTTCCGGGAGAGCGGAGGATGAACCCGCAACGGCAGGATCTTTTTTCAATGGCTCCAATGAAACCGCGATAAAAGGCAGCGGACTGGACTTAACACTGAAGATCCGAAACTCAAACGAAAACGAATAATCGGCGGCCCGTTTCGAATGCAAGCGACATATCGGTTCTGCATCACTACTCCCGTTATGACTCAGGTCTGCGATTTTCTCAACCAGAGCCATCACTTCCGCCTGCACATTTGAATCGGATGACTCCGAAGCGAGTACATACTCCTCCGGGGTATATCCCAGCATATGTTGAATTTGCGAATTGACAAAAATCAGATGCGCATCCTCATTTTCATCAACCCGAAACAGAAAAACCAGCCCCGGTATATGATCCAAGACCTCCCGCCAAAAAGAATTTGTCATTTTTTGATTCCCCCTATTAAATACACCGAAATGTCGTCACTCCACAATAGTGCTTTCACAACTTTATTTCAACGGAAATCTTCAGGGTCTTCGTTGTAATCCCGAAAATAGTGGATTGCGGCGTAGCAGAACGGAGTGTCTATCAAGGCAGAGAAGAATTTGAACAGATAGGAGTTTAAAATCAGAATCACCAGAGCTCCCAGGCCTGTAACACTATCCCCCAGGTTCCCGGTAACATAGAGAATGCTCAGGATGGCGGTGGAGTCCACCAGCTGACTTACCATGGTCGATGCATTATTGCGCAGCCATAAATGCCGCCCTTTGGTCAATCGTTTCCAGAAATGGAACAACTGAACATCCACTGTTTGCGCAACAAGATAGGCGATCATACTGCCGATGGTGTTCCCGACCATAAACCCATAAACCCCATCAAAAAGCTGTCTCCCCCCACTGACACCATAGGCATCCGGCAGATGGTAGTTGATCGTCATAATCCCCAGCATAAAGATATTCATCGCAAAACCGACAAAGACCAGCAGCTGCGCCTTTTTTCTACCGAAGAGCTCCGATATCAGATCCGTAACAAAAAAAGTGAACGGAAAAGCGAGCAAACCAGCGGGAATCACCATTTCGTAATACCTGCCATCGCGCACCAGGTCCGGTACCAGCGGCAGAGCCCATCGGGGAATGTCAAACGAGAATAGCTGAACGAATTTTGTTGTCCCGATGATGTTCCCCATGACCAGGGCGGTCAAAAAAACGGCACAAAGCCCCAGAAACAGCGCATCACGCTTGTAACCGGGTACCTTTTTTTGGGGTGATGGATGAGGCTTACGGGTCACCGTTCAGGCCTATAGCTGCAGCAATGCTGAGAGAGTTCTTTGAATTATTTCTCTACCGTATCTCCGCAGAAGGTATCGAAGATCATCACAAGATCATCGGCCACTTCCTGGGCTGTCCGGCCTTCAATGCGGTGCCGCGGCACCATCGCTTTGACTTCGCCATCCTTGAAAAAGGCAAATGCAGGGGATGATGGGGGGAACTCGCTAAAGTATTCACGAGCCCGCGCTGTCGCATCTTTATCCTGACCGGCAAAAACGGTATAGACGACATCAGGCTGTTTGGTGTGCCCCATGGCCAGTTTCATCCCCGGGCGGGCATTACCTGCGGCACAGCCGCAAACCGAGTTAATCACCAGCAGCATCGTGCCTTGCTGATCCTTGAAAATATCATCTACATCCTCCGGAGTTTTCAGTTCCTTGATTCCGAGGTCAGTGAGTTCTGTTCGCATCCAGGACGTATCAGGTCCCATGCCATATCCGAATTGCATAATCAGTCCATTTTATCGTTAAAGTTTCGGCGATCCCGTGAAATTGCATAATTTATACCCTATGGCATCTGCATTGGGGCAACTGCTCCACTTTGGAACCACATCATAATAAACTCTTACTGAGAATAAAAATTATTCCACCGTTAACATGAAGTTTTACCATCTCTTAGCAATGGTTCCGGCGGCATTTGTGATTCTGTCTTCCTGCTCCACAACAACAAAGATAACCAGTCAGTTCAATGATTCGGAAACTTCCCCTTCGCACTCGGGGAATCTCACGGAACGGTTGGTTCAATCCGAACGGCACACACTCGAAGGTCTTGCATATTATGTCACCCATGACGATACGCACCTCTTCATTATGGTGGATTTCATCAGTGCGCGATACTACAGGCTTGCCCGGGAATTCGGATTTACCCTGTATATTGACGGGAAGGATGATTTTAACCGGTCATTCGGAATCACATATCCAACCGGACTATTCTATGAACTTGGGGATTACCCGGGTGCACGGAAAGGGTTTCTGGAAGAGCCAAACTGGGAGAATTTCCCGGAAAATGCAGCGGCGATGGAATCCGCCAGGAATAATATGGGGGAACGGGCATTGCTGATTCAAAGGAGAAGTCGCCGTGACGACATGCGGGCTGCTCCGGTTCCGGTAACCCAGTTGCACGCTCAAAATTTGCGGCTTGAAATGGATACGGATGAACAGCGTGGAAGAATTGCTTTTGCCATTCCGCTTGAAGTACGTTCAACCAGTCAGTTTTCTCCGGAAATTGGTCTTGGAGAAGAGATTGATGTCGGCTTTGAAATAGATCCGATCCGGCTTTTTGATATGGAGTCTGCTAACGCAGTTCCGATGACAACCAGCGAGTCGGCTTCCGGACGGACACGAACGGGGAGTGGCGCTGATGAAGAACAGCGAGAACGGATGCAATTGATACAGCGCCGGATCGGTGAAAGATTCAGTCAATGGATCACCGTATCGCTGGAAAACCCGGAATAACGGTCTGCCAACCTGGGCGGCCGGACTGTGGTTTTAAAAGATCCCGCCCGTACCGCAGCTTTATAAAAAAGCCGCAGACGAGCAGGAGTCGTTGAACAGATCAGCTTACATTACATCAGCTTTTTGCGTTTTTGTAGTTCTCTTCAACTTTATCCCAGTTAA
>SLLW01000356.1 GCA_007133875.1 Balneolales bacterium
CGATATTCATCATTTGCGAACCCGGATTCATTCGCCGGAAAATGAATATCCAGAATGCGATCAGTAACAGAAGCGGGATAAACCAAATAAAGACACCACTAAACCAGTTATCAGAAATTTTTGCATCATACGCCACTCCGGCTTCATCAAGAATCGGGCGAATGTCATCCCCTTCAATCATCGTCAACTGAAACGGAAAGGTGGAACGCTCATCCTCATCTGTATCAAACCAGTTGAGCCCGGATGAGATTTCATAGGTAATCTCCCCCGCTTCCACTGATTGCGGTTTGTAATATCCTTCAATTTTTACTCCGTCAATGATGGTCAGACTTTCAACGTGGCCGGCCTTCACCTGATCCAAAAACGTACTGTATGTGATCGTTTTTGAGCTTTCCGGCATAATGGACATATAAGGTATCGCCAGAAGGATCAGAAAAATCAGGAGGTAGATCCATATAAACCGGGGGCCCTGATTTCCTTTTTTCCTGGGCTCAAACTTATCTGTGGAAGAGTCTTTCTTTTTTGACATTTTGGGAAGTTAAAAGGTCCTCCCGACGGAGTCATTCGGGGTAAAATACATAGTGCTGTTCTGGCAGGTTCCAATCATCCCTTAACAGGCGGGATTTTACTACATGAATCCCCCGGAAAGATACGGATTTTTATTCTGGATTACTTTTCGAAGGATATGACATCCCCTTCACCGGTCTGCATTTCTACCTGGCCGGCATCATCTGTTATTTTTCCTATAACGGCGAAATTTTTAGAATGCTCGGCCAATTTTGTCACTTCCTCTTCCCCTGCTGTAAATAACAGTTCAAAGTCCTCACCGCCATAAAGTGCGTATTTATCTACATCCTCCTCCATTTCGTTAGCAGCTTCCCTGGTTTGCAGGTCAATTGGAAGTGCTGCCTGATAGAGATAGGCACCTTTCCCGGAGCTGTTAGTGATTCGTTTGAGATCATGCAGCAGGCCCTGGCTGATGTCAATCATGGATGTAGGACGAATGGCGTGTTCCTCAAACAGGGATATGATATCTTTCCGGGCGACCGGAACGAGTTGCCGTTTGACAATATACTCCCAATCTGTAAGATCGGGTTGCATCACGGGATCCTCTGAATCCTCCCAGTGTCGTTTTTCCCGGAGGAGAATTTTCAACCCTGCCAGCGCACTGCCCAGGTCTCCGGAAACACAAATGGCATCGCCTTCTCTGGCACCGCTGTTATAAATGATTCTATCTTTGTCGACTTCGCCGTACACGGTAACGGAAATGACCAATGCGTTGTGGGATCCGGTAAGGTCACCGCCTGATAACTGGCAGTGATAGTCGGAACACGCCATGCCGATACCCTTGTAGAGATCCTGGATCATGTCCACAGTGATGCGATTTGGCACTCCGAGATTAATCAATATTGCTTTGGGATGGCCATTCATTGCATAGATATCGCTTACAGCTGCAGATACAACCTTGGCTCCTACCTGGTGGAATGGCATAAACGAGAGATCAAATTCGACTCCCTCAATGAACGTTTCACTGGAGATGAGGGTATAGGTTGTTTCATCACGTTCAATGACGGCTGCATCGTCACCGATACCGCTGATTACATGATCTGAACGCCATGTAGAAAATGTCGTTAATTCGCGTATCAGTCCGTGTCGGCCGATTTCAGATATCGACTTGTTACCGGTAGTAGACATATAGATGGTATCCGTTAAACAATGAGAGAGGTGTTGCCGGGGTTCGTAAAGTAACATACCGGCGAAAAAAAAGGCAACCCGGTTAAAACCGGATTGCCTGTAGAATACAACATAATATCGAGTGGTGACACTGATCAGATTTGCTAAAACCCAATCCGGGTTAAATCAGAACCCGTTACATTGGAGCCTGATCCCCACGCAGCGTAGAGTAGTTTATACGCAGGGTTCCGGCTTCACGAAGTTCCTGCTGGACATCACTAACGACACCCATTTCAGAAGCCTCGTCAACGCGGAGTGATACAATCAAACGGGGCTCTTCGCTCAGCTTGTCATACATCAGCCGCCGGATGGCATAGATATCATCAATAAGTGCATCATCAATCTGAACACGGGTATCTCCGTATTGTCCACCACCAAGAATTTCGGGGCCAATATAGATATAGCTGACCAGACGTTTCTGTTCGATCTTTTCAATGTTATCAGCACGGGTAAAATCGACCCTTACCTGCAGCTCCACTTCCCGCAATACCGTTACCACCATGAAGAAAATCAGCAACATGAAGATAATATCGGGCATTGCAGCAGTAGGTACCTGCTGTTTGGTATTTGCTTGTTTTTTTTGAAATTTGGACATAATTACATCAAGAGATTTTAGGAACCAGGATCTGGTTCGGCAAGAGAGATATTTTGCGGGTACATTTCACGAATAACATTGTCATCGCGAGAGACACGATTCTGATATTCCCGATAGGTAATCCCGAACTCTCTTTGGGCAGCTTCATTACGCAACTGCCTGTAGGCGCCGATCACTTCATCCAACATATCGATATAGATTTCGTACGGGGTCTGCCGGTCGGTTTTAATCGACACGATCGCTGATCTCGGGTCTTCAGCGAGATCAGGATCCTGGGCCCTGTTTTCGTTATCGACGAAATCCATCACCAGTTGCTGGACATCCTGAAGACTTGCAGGCTCCTCGTTGATAAGAATCAACCCTTGCGCATTTACAAGAATGTTCATCAGGTTGCGTTCCCGGATGGGGGGAGGTTCCTGCTCCGGATCCGGCGGTGGCGGTAACTGCATAAAGATACCGGTATCAACGTCAATAGTCGTGACGACAAGGAAGAATATCAGGAGGAGGAATGCGATATCCGCCATTCCCGCCTGGGGTACTTCTCCAACGACACGTTCACGTTTTTTTAGAAGCATATCTGAATTCAGAATTTAAAAGTGGTACGAAGACCGGTGATGACCAACATGACGGCAAGCAGCGCCATGGTAATCAACATGGTCATAATAGCCGCATCGGTAACCGCGCCGGATATGAGGTAAGCAATTCCGAATATAACAGCAGGCACAATGTAAATAAGCAGTTTGGCCGCTTCCTGTTTGCCTTGGATAATATTCTTGATACCGAAGCCAACCATGGACAAGAATCCAATGGCTATCAATGCCAGCATCAGTCCGATTACTATAGGTACGTACATAGTGAAAAAGGTATTAAAGGTAAGTGGTTAGGAAGCGGAATCCTCTTCCTCAGAAGAATCATCACCTTTTTTGCTGTTGCGAGCGGCTATCTCCTCATCCGAGATAATTGGCTTGCCTTGTTGAAGTAGGGCGATGGAGTCAATCAGTACAATGGAACTCTCTTCCATATCCACAACCAATCGGTCGATTTTGGAAACACAGTAATTGTAGCCAACCTGCAGAATAATACCGGCAATAAGACCGGAAGCGGTTGTTAGAAGCGCTACCTTGATACCACCGGCGACAAGACTCGGAGAGATATCCCCTGCAGCCTCAATAGCATCAAAAGCCTGAATCATACCGATAACCGTACCGGTAAATCCAAGCATCGGTGCAATAGCAATAAAGAGCGAAAGCCAGACAAGCCCCCTTTCGAGAAAACTCATCTCAATGGAGCCATACGATTGAATGGCTTTTTCAGCGGCATCAATCCCTTCATCCGCACGTAGAAGACCGGCTTGAAATACCGAAGCAACAGGTCCTCTCGTAGAGGAACAAAGCTCTTCAGCAGATTGGATTCCACCTTCTTGCAACGCTTCCTTGATATCAAGGATAAAATTGCGGGTGTTAATGTCGGCTCTGTTGAGCGTAATCAGTCGCTCAAGAAAAATGGCAAGTCCAAGGATTAATGCAATGAGAACAGGCCACATAAATGGACCACCTTCATTGAAATACCCGACAAGCATGTTAAATAATCCTTCTTCCAGGGCGCCCTGGAAAAGCAATGCACTAAACGAGAGGGTCATACGATTCTCCGATTTTTTCCTAATGTTGTATTCTTTTTAAACAATTCGCAATGTGGTGATTATAGACTATTTTAAATCAAATGTCAAAAGCCATGCGATTCATATTACGCGTAATATAATACCATATATGCAACAATCTATATCCCAATACAGGTTTTTTTAATATTCAAGCTAAATATAAGAGAAGCATTAAAAATTTCGTCAATTGTGGCC
>SLLW01000044.1 GCA_007133875.1 Balneolales bacterium
AATACCCCGAGGTTTAATATTTCCGACGGCAGTAATTGTACATTAATATTTTTTCTCAGGATGATCCCACTACGCTCCTCCTCTGGTACTTTAAACCGCCATTGTTTCATTTTGTCAAGCGCCAGACTATCCCAACTTTCATAACCGCTTGTATTCTGCAATTGAACATCATCAACAGACCCGTCGGCATTGATATAGAAAAGCACTTCCAAAAGGAGTTCCCCGCTATCTGTTTCTCCCGGAAAGACCGGTAATTCTGTTCTCTCGAATAGCGTATACGTTTTACGCTGGGTCGCACAGTGCATAACAGAAAACAACAGGAATCCTGTCAAAAGAAGTAATAAAAAAATACCTGAAACTGAAAATCTCATTATTCACGTCCCGAAAAATAATTTGCGTATACAATGCAGAAGTAATATAAGCAAATTGCATATGCAACAGATCAACTGATCCATGAAAGATCAGCTGTGACACCCATATTAAATTCGAAAGTGACGTCGGAAGGCCGTCACTTTCGAGCTTACCAGTTGCAATGTTACCAAAAAGACAAGATCCTTTAATAATATGTTTTGACTTCGCCTGTTTCGATGTCAAATAAGGTCTATCTATTCTCCAGCATAACCGGCCTCGTGCTGCAGCGCTTCAATGGCTGCAGCCAGGTAGACCATAGGAGCATTCCAGTTGATGGCAATTTCATTGGATGCGTAGGAGCACCAGTCGTCTACAAATGATTTTGCCGGCAGATCCGAGGGATAAATACACTCATCCTGCTGACCGGGGTTTGGTCCGCCGGACAACAGTCCCGGCACCGGTGGGATATTGGCTCTGGCGTACGATGGGCGATGATGGGGGTCCATCGGTGTCTTGTGTCCGTATCCGGTCAGGAAGGAAAAACCGGTAGCATTCCGGCCGAACAGATAATCCAGGTTGGAGTGTGCGGCATCCAGAAAGGACTGGTTTTCGGTGAGTAGATACGCCTGGATAAGGGCAATCCCCTGATTGGCAGCCACCGCTGAACTGCCCCAGACGTAATTGCTTTCATTGCCATCCATTACGGTACGGTACCCGGTATTGGAAGCGTCTTCCACCAATCGGTCGGCCAGGTCGACAATGAGTTCCTCCACTTTAGGCAGGTCAGCTGACACCGGTTCCGGAAGGTTCGCCCTGAAACGGGCAAGTGTGTAGTAAGCAAGTGTTTGCACATTTCCCCAGTTTGGCACCGAGGCCTCTTCATCCGGGAAAAAGTCGACGGCATCGTAATATTTGCGGTCACCCGTAGTGACAAACAGTTCGGCCGCCGCCCAGATAAACTCATCCGACGGATCCGAATCACCGTAGGCACCGGTCAGGATGTCCGGATGGTACCGTTGGTTCATGGCATTCTGGTCGTAAAGCTGATCCGGGTTCTGCTGCGCCCACTCCCAGGCATGTTCCGCAGCGGTAAGGCAGGAATCGGCCAGGCCCGGAACAATATCATCATACGTTTCAAAAACCCGTGCGGCCTGAGCCATTACAGCTGCAAAATTCAACGTGCCCGTAACACTTTTCTGAATGACATAGCGCGTTCCGTGTGCTTCAGCCGGCATGATGGTACCCTCAAAATTGGCAGTAGTCAATTTGTGATACACACCTCCGTCGTATGGGTCCTGCATATTGAGAAACCATCTCAGGTTCCACATAAGCTCATTCAGCACATCCGGTAGCCCATTGCCCGTTTCGGGAATATTAACCTCAAAACCGGCCATATAATCCGGGAAATCTTCATACAAGGAGAACAGGGTTCCCATGGTAATGCCGGAGTTGACGGCATATTTGTTGTAGTCGCCGGCGTCGTACCACCCTTTCGGTGCAGATATGGTTGATCCGGCCGGGCGCTCCTCTGTGGCCGCTGACGGGTGAACCACAACCAGCGTATCGGGATGCCCGGCAGGACGCGCCCATTTGTCGCCATATTCTAACGGGATCGGCGTAGACATCCGCTGATGGTAGAACCCTTTCAATGACGCTTTGGCGGCTTCTTCATAGACCTTTGGTGCGATGGTAAACGGATAGGAGTATCCGAGTTTGGTAATCCAGACAATGTACGTTCCGGGCTCATCAAGATCGGAGAAGTCGGCAACTCGTACCCGTTCGCCCGAGTTGGGTGCCTCCCGGATTTCGCTCAGCTGTCCGGTATACAGAGTATCGGAAAAGTCAGGTTTCAAAATGTAAAAAAAGTCGGGTTCCCCTTCGGTCACAACGGCAATTTTGGGAGAACCGGGGTAAAAACCGAGTTGATTGAGGTGAATCGCTTCTGACAGGCGTTGTGCCTGGGATACACCGATGATGAGGCTTGGGAACATAATGAAAAGGAGAGCGAGCACTTTCATAATATTTCAAATTGATTTATAAATTCATTTCATAACCAAGCCACACCGTTGCATTCGTGAAGCGGGTTACACACCATCAAGATACTTTCGGCGCAGAAAGGAATCAATCCTGTTTAAAAGTGGCGGATAGACAGGGTTTGAATACCCATAAAACGGGCATTCCGATGTGTATTCGCCGGTACGGATTTTCCAGCTTGTACGTAGTTTCCGATTTTTACGCAGTTTCCGGATAAAAAAAAGCCCGACCCTCAAATGGAGCGTCAGGCTTCGTAGTAGAACAGAACTTGTTCCGGACAAACCGTCATTTACCGAAATGGGCACCCCGGCAAAAAACGTTTATCGAAAAGGGGTCTGTCAGACCTGTGCATCAAGGTGTTTTTGCAGCTGGGCTTTCGGAACCGCACCTACAATCTGATCAACAACCTCTCCACCCTTGAAGATCAGCAGGGATGGAATACTTCGGATACCGTATTGCGTGGATACCTGCGGATTGCTGTCCACATCCACTTTACCCACTTTGACCCTGCCGTCATAATCGCCGGCAAGTTCTTCAACAACCGGGCCTACCATTCGGCACGGGCCACACCATTCCGCCCAAAAATCTACCAATACCGGTTTGTCCGATTTTAAAACTTCGTCGTTAAAATTATTATCTGTTAATTCAACTGGTTTTGCCATAATCGTTCGTCATTTAGTAATGTGATTGATTCCTAACGAATAGAAATTCTGTACTGTTATGTAACAAAGCAGTGCAGGTTTCCATTCATATACTGTATTTGATATTAATATATATATTTTATTGTATATATGCAAATCTACGCTTCGTCACTCCGCTTTTCCAGCCAGACATTGTGTTTTCCGATCAGCCGGCGGGTTTCCTTGAGCAGGTTATCATTCGGGTCAATTACAAATTTGCGTACCTTCATCCGGATCGGTTTCTCCTTTTTGCTCCTGACCACCATATGCACATTCGTCTGCCCCCGGTTTTGATCAAACAGTACCGCAAGTTCATCAAGCTGCGAATCCTCCAGCTTGTCGGTGGCCATGTTCAGGCAGAGGCGGATCGCTCCCTGATGTTTCTCACGCAGATTTTCAATACGGTCGAACTGACGGGCAATGATTTTGGGGGTACCATCCCGGACCGTCACATTGCCTTCCACGACAACGACATTGTCTACATGAAGCAGGTTCATGCTTTTGTCGTAGGCATCCGAGAATACAAGCACTTCATTGCTCCCCTTCTCATCCTCCATCGACAAAAATGCGATCGGGCGGCCCTTTTTATCGCGGATGTGCCTTGCTGCGGTAATGATTCCGGCGCAGGTCACCGAAGCCCGCTCTTCCAGCCCTTTTAGCCCTTCTTCACCCAAATTGTGCGAACAGAACAGTGCCACATCATCACGAAACCGGTCAAGCGGGTGTCCGCTGAGAAAAAAACCGATCAATTCACGTTCACGCTTGAGTTTCTCCATATTTGACCAGGCAGGCACATCTCTTAGCTTCGGTTCGGACTCCTGCCGGCTTTGAAGGTCATCACCGCCCCCAAAAAGGCTGGTCTGGTTCCGGCTCTTCTCCTCCTGCATCCGCGCACCGTAACTGAGGGCATCCTCCAGGCTCTCGAGCAGTTGGGCCCGATTACCGTGAAGCTCATCAAATGCGCCGGCCCCTATCAGGCTCTCCAGCATCTTCCGGTTGCAGGTCCGCAGATCCACCCTGGTCGTGAAATCAAAAATGCCGGAGAACGGGCCGTTCTCGCGGCGCTCCTGGACGAAGTGTTCGACTGCCGATGACCCCACCCCTTTGAT
>SLLW01000181.1 GCA_007133875.1 Balneolales bacterium
TGATGATGGAGTCTCTGAGTAACGGTTCCTGGCGCTGAAGGGCATCTTCCGCCAACTCATAATTGGCCCTCGCCATTTCCAGAGAGGAACGGACGATTCGGTCATCAAGACTTACGATAACTGCACCCTCCTGAACTTCGGATCCCCGGTCGACGATGGATTGCACCCGCCCTGAAACTTCGGAGGATATCATTGCATCATCGATGGCTTCCACTGTTCCGGTTACTCTGATGCGCTCCTCGAATGAGTACGGGGTAATGGTCAGTGTTTCAACAACCACTTCCCTGGTGATCTGATTGTTGTCGTTGTTATTTTCCTGATCACAAGCCACGAATACCATGGCGAAAAGGAAAAGGATGGCACTTCGGCTAAATACATTCATGGTTTTTGATTCTTTGCTTATTAAATACGGGTAACGTGTCATTGCGATTGAATACGGTCAAGTGAGGTTCCAAGAACCAGCTCAAAATTACTTACGGCGATCAGATAATCGTGGACAGCAGCCAGATAGGAGAGTTGGCTTTGGTCCAGCAACATGGAGGCCTGACGCTCTTCAAGGCTGTTTCCAACCCCTTCACGCAGTCGCGTCCGTGCGAAATCGTAGTTAACCTGAGCCTGCTCGATATTGCGTTTCTGGCTATCGATCCGACGCTCGGCCGTCCTGAGGTTCCGAAGCGCCTGGTCTACCTCAACCCGAATAGCACTGGAGAGGTATTCGAACTGAAGCTCGCTTTTGCGGGTTTCAATACGGCTCTGCTCAACCCGTGCCCGGTTCTGAAAACCTGTAAAAATACTCCAGCTAACGTTTAGCCCGACCGCGACATTGGGATTCCAGTAACTGTCGTGAAAGAAACTCCTGGTTTGACTGTCAAATGCAAAAGGGTTTCCCGGATCAGCAGGATCGGATCCGATGACGGTCCGGTTATCGGGTACCCGTCCAATGTAATCCAGATTTGCAAATGCACTCACTACAGGCCGGTAGGAAGCCCTGTTCATGCGTTCGTTGACTTTATTAATCTCAATAAAACCTTCGGCTTGTGTGAGATCAGGCCGATATTCCAGGGCGATATCAATGGCTTCTTCCCTGCTGAGATTACCGACCGGCTGCATTGCCGCCATGGTGAGATCCCCTTCGAGCCGAACCGGCCTTTCAACATCCATGTTCAGAAGGAGGTTGATGTTCTTAAGTGCAAGTTCCGCCTGATTCTCCGCTTCGATAAGTTCGGTTTCAAGGTTTACCAGTTCCACTTCGGCACTGAGTTTCTCATATCTGGAAGAAAGCCCCTGTTCGGCAGTTCTGCGTGCATCTTCAACTGTTCTGCGTAATCGGTCGACACTTTTTTCCAGCACATCAACCTGTTGCCAGGCGAGCAGCGCCGAAAAATATGCGCGTCGTACCTGATCGATGACGACCTGTCGTTCCCGGTGTACCGCATCTTCGCTGAGTTTTTTGAACTGTTCGGCTCCCTGGATGGCTGCAAATGCCGACCCATTGAAAAGCGTTTGTGTGATTCCCAGAGAAGCAGCAAACTGGTTATCGACACTGAACGGGTCGTCCTCCATGGAGGGAGGTGTTATTCCGGCATCTTCATAGCCCTGCATCTGCCGTTCCAGAAACTCTTCGTACGTTATCGGATTATTCCCTTCCAGGCGTTGCTGCTCATTAAACTGGAGCCAACCGATGGCTCCGAAATCAGCAAAAAGATCATCTGCGCCACTTCCTGCAAAAGGACTGGCGGTCACGACGTTGCGAGTATAATTCGCGGTTGCGGTAACCTGCGGATATACACTTCCCCAGGCTTCTCGGACTTGTTGGTCGGCGGTTTCCCGGTCCAGCATGACATCTTGCAACCCGAAATTATTTTCCAGGGCAATGCGCACAGCCTCGTCCAGGGTGAGTCTGAGAGTGTCGGATGCTTCTCCGGTCCCGGTACCGGCCTGTGCGGAAACAGATCCGAATAAAACCAACGGAAGTAGAAACAACAACGTACGGAAGCGTACCCCCAAGCCTGTTATTTCGATTTTTTTGGACATATACCGATTCCTTTTTTTATTGGATTCCAGCTGGAAATCGGGATTTTCAGACGTTATAAAACCGTCCCTCATAATTTTTTACCTGTTTACTGACAATATGTTACTGATGGTATTTGACCGAAAAAGGTGCCTGGTTGGTGTTGTCACCTGCATCAGTCAAACGTTTGATTAACAGCTTTGCTCCTCATAACGTTTCACCCGGACGAAACATTTGTCAAATGATCCAGCAATTGGGAAAGGTGATTTTTTAACCGGCCCTTCATCACCTCCGGAGACTCCCTGGGGATACCCATAAAGGGAAACTCTTTTTCCAGCATGAACGCATTGACAATGTACCCGTCAATCGTGGAACTGAACGTCAATACGGACAATTCGACATCAATGTTTCGCACCAAACCCACTTTTTTTGCTTTCCTTAGAATATTGATAAACATGTCGTTCACTTCGAGCATCGTACTCTGCAGATCTTTGAGGATTTCCGGGCGTTCATTCAACAATCCGATTTCGCGTATTGCAATAATAACCGGTTTGGGATTATTGAATGAGTAATCCACAAATTCGAAAAGAAATTTCCGGAAAATCTCCACCGGATCCTCGCTTTCCCGGGTAATACGCTCCAGCAATACCTTAACTACAGCGGTGTGGCGGTCCAGCAGAGCTTTTAGCAACTGCTCTTTGGATCCGAAGTAATAGGAAAGCATTGCGACATTGACGGATGCTTCATCGGCAATCATTCGAGTGGTGGTACTCCTATATCCATTTCGGGCTATCAACGATTCCGCAGTATCCAGAATATGTGTTTTTTTGTCCGACATTATCGTATGTGTAATATTTTTATGATGGTTCCTCTGCTGCCGGCAACCCCATGAATCCGGCGTACATGGATCCAGAATCTGGTGAAAATAAAGTAACCAGCCTAACCTCACATTTCCATCGTTCCTGCATCTTCAAAAATATGTTATAAGATACGCAACATTACAGTTCTGCAGTCATCGAAAAAAGCCATGGGCAGCAAGACCCTCAACCCTGTTGTAAAAATACGTGATCCGCTTAAATAATACCGTGTTCGACCGGACACATATCCCTTAACCGTTCATAGCGGTAAATTCCGGTCTGATGTCCGTCATTCCATGAAAACTGTAATGCGTAATTCCCTACCTGTGTAATATTGGTTATTTCCCATTTGCGTGTGGACGGCTCGGCGAAAATATTGGGATCCACGGGTTTCCCCATATTTCCATGGCCACCCTGGCAAAACACGCACGGACAGGAACGCCTTAGCCCCTCCATAGGATACCGGCTTTGATGCCCGTCACCCCATACAATCTGCAACTCCTGCAATTCGGATTTAACGGTTATCTTTTGTAATTGATATCTTGTATCCATGAACGATCCTTTTTTATCCGGCTGATGGATTCGAAAACCACTCCATTCCCTTCAATTTCAACACATGACCGCTGAAGAGCCACTGAAAACAATTATTGCTCCGGCATCGGCACGATTCACCGACCGGGGTTCTCGTTTTTATGCCTTTGCGTTTCCTGTGATGGATTTTGAATCTATCGAAAACAGACGAACGGAAGTTACAAAAAAATTCCCGGATGCAACGCATCACTGTTATGCCTGGAGAATGGATCCATTTTCTCCACAGGAGTTTACACAAGATGATGGGGAGCCGGGAAGTACCGCAGGTATGCCGATACTCGGAGTTATCAAATCCGAAGGACTTATAAATGTACTGATCATTGTCGCAAGATATTTCGGTGGAACAAAACTGGGTAAGCCGGGGTTGATTCATGCATACCGTGAATCGGCACAGCTTGCACTGGCGGATGTGCAGACCACACACCTCGATCGGTTTGTGCCGCTTGACATACGGTACCCCTATGAACAGGAGAATCGCATCCGGGAATTGATTAATCGCTTCAGGCTTGAAACCGGTGATGAAACATACCTGGAACAGGTTTCGCTTACTCTGTTTTGCAGATCCGCGGATTTCCCGGAAATCCGTGGAATCCTCGACCATCTTTCCTATCTGGACATCCGGTATTCGGCACAACCCGAATGTTTCCGGCCGTCAGGTGCCTGATTCTGATAACCAAATTACCAACCAGAGCTTTTTCATGAAAATCTATACAA
>SLLW01000267.1 GCA_007133875.1 Balneolales bacterium
AAAAGGCATTTCAATTTACCGGTTGAGCATGAAATTATACTTGAAACGCCATCCCCCGATCTCGGCCATATAGTTGTTAATGAGATACCTATAACGGAAGGAACTCCGGGCATTTCGGACATTACCTCGCAATGGACCGGCATTTATTTTCATGGCATACCGATTACCCTCAATGCACATCCTCAAGAAGGAAAAGAGTTTGCGGGATGGGTCATCAACGATCAAATTTCCCTGGCGGCAGATACAATCCTCACCATTTTCCCGGAACCCAACCTTCAGATCGAAGCCTTGTTTTCAGAAACATCTGGAATTAATCCCGAAGAAACACCCAAACATATTACACTGCATCAAAACTATCCAAATCCGTTTAACCCAACCACTGTAATCTCTTTTGATCTTACGGAACGAAGTGAGGTAAATCTTGATGTTTATGATATTCTTGGACAAAGAGTAGCGATAGTCACTCGTTCGGTCAAAGATGCCGGATCGCATGCGGTTACCTGGGATGCAACAGGCTTCGCAAGTGGAATTTACATTACACATCTTACCGTTGCCGGTCTGAATAACGACTTTCAGAAACAGTTGACAGGTAAAATGACACTGGTCAAATAACCGGCAACCAACCCAACAGGCCACCCGCTACCATGATAGTACATTATATTCTTGATGAACCCAATCGCTGGATGACATCTGCAGATGCGTCACAGTGCAGAATTTTTGTACGTTCGGAAGAGAGCCACAACGCCAATCTGCCCGAAAAAATTTGCCAGTTACAATCCATCGATCAGGCATTGTCCCTGTGTTCTGCAATAAAAGGGCGTTTTTCCTGGATTCAGCAGGTCGGTTTACAGGATAAACCGGTCACCATCCGGTTAGCTGTCGATCTTCAGCGGTCCACCCCTCTGTTTTATGCCATAGATGGTGAGGATGTCTATGTAGGGGATCAGCCCGACCTCATTAAACACCGTTTATCTGCACCGGATCCGGACTTTTTGCCGGTTGCTGAATACCTGGTGCTGGGTTATGTCACCGGTCCCGACACGCTGATACATGACATCAAACAGGTGGAAGCCGGATCGCTGGTGGCCATACATGCAGGGGATAATGGCACGGAAGCCAAAATCCACTCGTATTTCAGTTACCGGCATGTGTACAGAAACGCTAGCCGGGATCAGTTTTCACGAGACCTGGACGATATCGTCCTCCAAACCATGAAGCGGGCAATAACATATGCCGACGGCCGTCCCATAATCCTGCCTCTTAGTGGTGGATATGATTCCCGCCTGATAGCACTGATGCTGCACCGACTGGATTACCGGAATGTCATCTGTATTTCTTATGGCAACAGGCAGAGTGCCGAAATGAAACTGAGCCGGGAAATTGCGAATCAACTGGACTTCCGGTGGATTGGAGTGCATTATACTCACGAAAAATGGCGGAATTGGTTTAATCGTCCGGAAAGAAGTCGTTATTACACAAAAGCGGCAAGACTGTCGGGTATTCCGAACATACAGGAATGGGTCGCTATCGGAGAATTAAAAGAAAACGCTGACATTCCTGATGACGGTGTCATTATGAGCGGACATTTTGGTGATGCCCTGGTCGGCGGAAAGGGTATTTATGACACCTACACCTATCGGGAGCATCCGGAAACAGATCCGGAGACGATTTTACGCCACATACTGCACTATCACTACTATTTGTGGGACTGGTCCGATTACCGGCACATTCTGGAACCCATTTTCCGGGATCGCATCCTTGGCACCCTGCTCCCTTTGGAAAATTACCCCGACAGTCCCGGTGCCTGTGAAGCGTGGAATATCAGGGAACGTCAATCAAAGTATATTATCAATACCGGGCGGCTTTACGACTTCTTCGGCTATGATTGGTGGATGCCTTTTTGTGATCCGGATTACTTGCGGTTCTGGCTGGAAGTACCCCTTGCTTTCCGGCACAACAAAAGCCTCTACACCCATTATATCGACCGTATGTCTCCGATGGACACCCCCACATATAATCCCGGTAAGCGTATCATCGCCATCCGGGAAGCAATCCGGAAAACTCCGTTATTCGAACCATCCCGCTCACTTTACAACAAATGGTCGCTACACAGACGGCGTAAGAGCGAATACGAAAACCATCCGATGGCATGGTATGGCATAATGGAAGAGTCCGATTTCAGAAAGCTGTATACCGGTCGTGAAAACATCAATTCGTTTCAATCACTCGAACTGCTGCGCACCATCTTCGAAAACGGTTTCCTTTCTGTTGATGATATTTTGCATCAGGCTTCAAATTCTATCACTTCAAGTACTAACGGAGACCATCGCTTCGAACAGTCTTCCCCAGATTCCGGAAAATCTTCATGAAATATATTATCATCACTCCGGCATTCAATGAAGAGGATAATATTGCTGATTACATGCAATCGATCATCGCACAATCAGTCCGCCCAACCCGTTTCGTGATTGTAAACGACCACTCCACCGATAGAACAGGTACCATCGCCAGGGATATCGCTCAGAATCATGATTGGATCACGATCCTGGAACGACATTCCCAACCCGAACACCGAACCGGCTCCAAAGTAGCAGAGACGTTCTTGTTTGGACTGGAACAGGGAATCGGACTGGAAAACCGTAAAATCAGCCCAGATGTAATTGTCAAGATGGATGCAGATCTGGTTTTACCGGATAATTATTTCAAAAATGTACTTGCCCATTTTAATCACCATAGCAAAACGGGGATATGCGGAGGTGTCTGTGCCCTGCCGACCGGAAACGGCCTGAAGCCCGAGAAGCTAACCGATCGTCACCACGTCCGCGGTGCTCTGAAAGCGTATCGAATGAGCTGTTACAAAGATATCGGTGGCATCCGCCCGGTCTACGGCTGGGACACTCTGGATGAACTACTGGCCGCGTATCACGGCTGGGAAACCGTCGTCCTGCCGGACCTGGTTGTAGAACACCGGTCACCCACCGGAACCGACACAAAACCGGTCAAACTGCACAAAATGACCGGCGAGCTATTCTACCGGCTCGGATACGGTCCGATCATCTCCCTGATTGCCAGTCTGAAACGATATCCCATGCCTCCGCGCTATTTTTCAGCATTATGGAGTTTTATTGGATATATTCAGGCGTTACTTTCCAGGCCGGAGCCATATGTAACCAGGTCCCAGCGCATATTTATCCGCAAACTGAGATATCGACGCATGTGGAAAAAGTTCACTGATAGTTCGGATCCCAATAAATCCAATCGACACGTCTGACACATGGGGATTATTCTCAGACAAAGTTTTGCCAATACCATCTGTTCTTTTGCCGGTGCGGTGATCGGCTTCATCAATGTGATATGGCTTTTTCCGTTTGTACTGGAGGCCGAACAGTTTGGCCTGACCCGGGTCATGATCTCGATTGGTATCATTGGTGCACAAGTCGCCGGACTGGGGATGGGCAATGTGACACTGCGCTTCTTTCCGTTGTTCCGGAATGTTGAAAAACGCCATTTCGGGTACCTGTTTTATGCTGTTACCATTCCCCTTTTCGGTTTTGCGCTGCTCTCACTGGCCGGCTGGATATTTCAGGCGCCGATCATCCGGTTTTATTCGGATGAAAGCACGCTTTTCGGCGACTACTATCAGCTGCTTTTCCCGCTACTGCTCTTCATCCTCTATTTCCACATTCTGGAGAGCTATGTTCGTTCGCTTTTCGATACGGTTATTGCCACGTTTTTCCAGGATGTGCTGCTGCGGCTGCTTCAGACCCTCGTCGTGCTCATCTATTACTTCAACCTGGTCCCGTTCGGGACCTTCATGTGGCTTTTTGTCCTGTCGTTTGGCCTTCCGGCTTTCCTGATGCTGCTCTATATCGGGTTCACCCGCCAGTTATTTGTGTTTCCGGATATCAGTATTCTGACCCTGAAACGGATTCGAAGCATGGCCGATTACGCGCTTTTTGCCATCCTCGGCAGTGTTTCCGCTATGGCTCTGGGCAACATTGACATGCTGATGGTCGGCGGGCTGACCACCCTCGCCGATACTGCGGTCTATGCCGTCGGTTTCTACCTGGCGAGCATGATCAAAATTCCGTCCAATGGATTGATGAAAATCTCCCAGCCGCTCATTGCCGAAGCGCATCACAAAAACGACATTGCCACCATCGCCGCCATATACTCAAAAAGCTCCATCAACCAGCTTCTGGTCGGAGGATTTATATTTATCGGGATTGGAGTCAACCTGGACCATGTCTTCCGATTCCTGCCGGAGGCGTATCATGCCGGTGTTTATGTTTTTTTGTTCATCGGTATCTCCAAAATGATTGATATGACCGCCGGGTTGAATGCGACCATCATCCGCACCTCGGAATGGTACCGGTTTGACCTGTACGCAACGATCCTGCTGGTGGGGCTGACCCTCACCACCAATCTGATTTTCATCCCCCTGTATGGTATTACCGGCGCGGCCATGGCGACAGCCCTTTCGGTGCTCATCCACAATACCCTCTATTTTTTCTACATCCGGCACCGGTTCGGGATTCAACCCTACAGTCGAAAAACCCTGTTGGGCCTTCTTTTGCTCGGGGCTGCATTTGCAGCCGGATGGCTGCTCCCGGCCATTCCATTCTGGATCGCCGATCTGCTCATTCGTTCGCTCCTGGTTGCCGGACTCATCACCGGTGGAATCTTTCTGTTGAACGTGTCGGATGATCTGCAACAGTTTATAAAGGACGCCTGGGGAGTTGTCATACGGAGATAGGCCGGACTAATTACCCAAGGAAAAGAGTGGCGATTCTGTTATCTTACGCCACTGTTTTATACCCGATTTATACCCGAAAAAATGCATTTGAGTTACTGATGAGCAAACAATCGTATAGCACACATCATGGTATGGTCGATCTGCTGCCCGGCGAAATCGAGCAGTGGCAGGCACTGGAAGCGATTATCCGTGAGACGGCCCGGCGCTACCATTTTCAGGAGATCCGGACTCCGGTGATGGAACAGACCGAACTGATCGCGCGCGGCGTGGGACAACTGACCGATATCGTCAGCAAAGAGATGTTTGCATTTGACCGCGGGGAGGACCGGTATGTGCTTCGTCCGGAGGGGACCGCTCCGGTTGCCCGGGCATTTGTCCAGCATCACCTGGCCCAGCGCGGAGGATGCCAGCGGCTCTTTTATATCGGCCCGTTTTTCAGGGCCGAACGTCCGCAAAAGGGGCGGCAGCGCCAGTTCCATCAGTTCGGGGCCGAACTTATCGGCGCCTCCGGGGCGATCGCCGATGTCGAAATCATTGCCTTCATGCTCGCTGTTTATCGTCAAGTCGGCATCAGCAACATCACACTCAAGCTCAATTCGGTAGGCGATCCGGCGTCGCGTAATGCCTTTCGCAAGGCGCTCCATGACTATTTCCTTCCGCTGAAAGATGACCTCAGTGAGATTTCCCGGAAACGGCTGGATACCAACCCGATGCGCATCCTCGACTCCAAAGAGGAGGAGGACCAGCCGCTCAAAGCCGGTGCGCCGAAAATCATCGACTACCTGACTCCCGAATCCAAAGCCCATTTCGACGCGGTCATCACACTGCTCGAAAAAATGCATATCCCCTTTGAACGCGACCCGTTCCTGGTCCGCGGCCTCGACTACTATACCGAAACCGCCTTTGAACTGGTCAGTCCCGATCTGGGCTCCCAGGATGCCCTCGGTGGCGGTGGTCGTTACGATCTGCTCATAGAAGAAGTTGGCGGACAACCCACTCCCGCTGTCGGATTCGCCTGTGGCATCGAACGCCTGATGATCGCCTGTGAGGCACTCGGCATCACACTTGCCGATCCGGCCGGGCCCGACCTCTATTTCGTGACCCGGGGGGAAGAAGCCGCACAGTGGGCACTGGAAAACATGCCGGCCTTGCGCGGGAAAGGCATCGTTTGTACTATGGACTATTCCGGGCGGTCACTGAAAGCGCAGATGAAGGACGCGAACCGCCAGGGGGCACGATTTGCCGTGATTGTCGGGGAGCAGGAGTTGGCCGATAACCGGTTCACACTGCGTAATATGGCTGAAAGTGACGAGGTTACCGTTTCCCCGGACGAATTGGCAGATCGAATATTACCCTAGCTAGCAGGAAGCGAATCTAAAACTGTTTCGTTTGCGAATACGCATATACCTCCATCCATAATTGACGGATTGCCATGAGAACCAAACTCATCATCTTTGTGGTTGTACTCGCCGGGATACTCATCCTGGCAAACTGGTTATCCGGCCAATATCTCGCTTCCCGGCTGGACCGGCAGCTCCAGCAGATCGCAGAGACCGACGCCCAGTTCTCCTACGAATACAGCACTTTGAGGGTCAATCCGGCAATGGGTTCACTAACCATTCGCGACCTTCTGGTTCACGAAGGTAATTCCCGTTACCAGGTTGGAAAAATTCGGGGATCCATGCCGTATGCTGATATCTGGAGAGTCATCCGCCACGGAAGCAATAATCCGGCGGAACAGATACATTCATTCCGGTTATCGGTTACATCCCTCACCATTGCCGGTCAGGAAGCGGATCGGCAACCGGATAGCAATGGAGTCCATTCGGATTCCGGCAACACGTCCATTGCCGCATCACCGGCCACCGTAAGGACGCTGAATATCGTCTATAACGGACGGCTGGATGAACTTCTGGCACTTTTTACCAATGACCGGACTCCCCAACAAAATCACAGCTTTAACCTGAGCATCCGGAATATCTCTTCCGGCAAAGCGTTGTCACAGATGTTGCATGAAGCTCCGGTGCTGGCTGATTATCACATTCCGCAAGAAATCAGCCAATTCGGCATTCAGGCACGATATCTCGCCTATGAAAAAAAGATTACCATCAGCACAATGCGCATGACCGCGCCCGGTTTCACGTTCCGTGGTGGCGGGGAGATTCACTATGGCGACCGGGGCTGGCCGGAAAACCCGGAATCGGTCCGACTCAATTACGACTTCAATGCATCCACTCGTGACATGGCGAGGATCCAGCTTTCCGATGTTCTTGGAGGACTCTCCATGGACACTTTGTCGGTCACGAGCCAAATTGAGACCGATGATCCCTCCCTGTTTGGCCGCCGCCATCCCCTTGCCATACCCGGCGAAACAACTCTCTATCTGGGGAATCTGCACTGGTATCCATCAGACCGGATAACAGAGCAATACGGTATGCTCTTCGGAATGTTTGGTATATCAGAGCGCCAGTTACCGATTCGTTCTTTCCGCACCACGTACCACAACAGCGGTGACACCCTGCGCATCAATGATGCCTTGCTGGCCACCGATCCGTTTGATGCCCGGCTCGAAGCTGTCGTTGCTACACCCATGGGCCGCCGGGCCGATATTGTTGACGGGTCGGTGACATTTGTGCGCACAAGTGCCGCATTTAATGATTTTGTGGATGGTTTGGAGGGCCTCTTCCAGTTTGACCTGCCCCGGCGCGACGGAAGATTGCATTTCCGGTTCACGGGGGACCCCCAGGCACCGGATTTTGATCTTAACCTGCCGGAGCCATAAGCAAACCCGATCGGGAACCCGCTTAAGGAACCGGGTGCGAACCCACTCATGGAGCTGTCCCGTTCTATTCTGCGGATGTGAAATTACGCTGATGTACCGGTTTTCTCTTTATCCCCGGATTTCACTCCGTTGCCGTTGCCTTTTCCGTGATACGCAAGAAATGACTGCAATCCTTTGTCGTCCATGTAGCGTTTTAGAATTTTCGGATCGGTTTTGGTCAGATCAACCAGAATGAGCCCGTCAAGTACATCGCTGAAATCCGGGTCAACATTAAACCCGAGCAGCTTCCCCCCCAGCTTGAGATATTGTTTCAGCAGGATGGGAACGCCCTTGTTATCACCCTCAAACTCGGATACCAGCTCTGAGACGTCCTCCAGACTGCGGATCATGGTACGGTTTTTGGTGTCGATACCCTTCATCCGGCGCCCGCGATACGGGGTTTTCGGCCGGACCATGCGGGCCATATCAGGAAGGTAGTTGTGCAGTTTCAGAAACGAGACCATGAGATGGCGGGACATAGAGTGGTATTCACTGCTGATGCTCACCGGTCCGAAGAGCACTTTGTATTTCGGATATTTTACGACATAGTGGCCAATACCTTTCCACAATAACATCAACGGGGCAAAACTGCGCTGATACTCCGGCCGAATGAATGAACGGCCCATCTCCAGCGCAGGATTGATCTGATCAAACAGCGTGCTTTTGATATTGAACAACGTGGTTGTGTAGAGTCCCTTTTTGCCATATCGCTTGATAATGTTGTCGGTGCGGCCTATGCGGTAGGCACCAACAAGCTCGCGTTTCTCGGTATTCCAGACAAACAGGTGGACATAATATTCATCAAAAGAATCCAGGTCTATCGCCCTGCCGGTACCTTCATGTGTTCCACGAAATGTTACCTCCCGCAGCCGCCCGATTTCACGGATCATGTTCGGAACCTGCTTTTTTACTGCGTGGTAGACCTCAAATTCACCGCTTTTAAGCAGGAGTTGGGTCGGAGCCAGAGAAGAGAGTTCCTCCTCCAGGTCCTCCAGCGGAACCGCATCAATTATTGGTTCCACATGGGTCTCTGAGACACCGACTGAAATTGAAGTATCCTCGCTGGCATCTTCGCCCGACCGGTTCTGCAACATAAAAGTACGCTGGCGAAGATAACTGGTCATTTCTTTGTCGCTTTCAAAAGAATTGAGTTTGCTGAAACTGATGACCTTACCGATGCAGATGTCGATGTCACGGTCTTTCTTGTTAAGCAGCTCATTGGGCAGCATTGCTGTTCGCAACCGCGGGTGAATCATTCCAAGCATCTGGAAAAACGGGCCGTTGGTACCGTCAAAATAGATGGGAAGAACCGATGCTCCGGTTTTGCGAACGATGCCGGCAACGGTCTCGCTCCACGGGGATTCGACAATCTTACGCTTGCTCATGGAGAAATGGGCCACTTCTCCGGCCGGAAATATTCCCAGCACATGGTCATCCCGAAGCCATTCAATCGATTTTTTCATGGTTGCGAGATTGGCTCTTGCAGCTTCCCTGCCTCCGAAAGGATCCACAAAAAAGAAACACTCCCGCAATTCGGGAATTCGCTCAAGCAAGTAATTGGCCAGAATTTTGGAATCAGGCCTTGCAGACCGCAGTAACGATGCCAGAATAATCCCCTCAATACCACCAAAAGGATGGTTGGCAACCACAACAATCTTGCCTTTTCCCGGAATTCGCTCCAGATCCCGTTCCGTAATGTGGTAATTGACATTCATTCGCTCCAGCAGTTTGTCATAAAACGGCTGGTCCGTTTCATACTCCAGAGCATCATAATAGAGATTGTTCAATCCATTGAAAGAGAGCACTTTTTCCAGGGGTTTTCTGGCAACCCGGAACAGCCGGTTTCTGACAGGCCCTTCGATTTCGAAATCGAGATTAAAAATTTTTGAGTGCTTATCCGGTTCATTCATAAGTAAAAGTAATTACGGTCAACTTTGTGACGAAACGATAAAAAAACCCGTTGGAAAAAGGCAAAACAATATAAAAAGATTCCATTACGTGAAAACGGCCTGTTACCCCGCAACATTTGTACAACAATCAGATCTTGATGATCCGGGGATACTTAAATCAAAACATCTGATCATGCATATTTAATAACGCATCAACAGGCCTGATGATATCTTTAAAATCTGTGAAATAAAAAAAGCGAAATCCCGCTGATGTGCAACTTTGGCCAATGTTACCGTTAAAACTATATCTGCAGGTTGCAAGACGGCCGCCGAAACGATAATTTCACGATATAACCAGCGTTTGATATCCGCGGATTATCTTTCGTAATACTGGCGCAATATAATGAACACCTAATTCCCATACCATCCATGTCTGACGTTGTCTCTGATAATCAGACGAAAACCAGGAAAAAAAAACAGGCGAAACAGAAGGA
This sequence comes from Balneolales bacterium, assembly GCA_007133875.1. Taxonomy (GTDB): domain Bacteria; phylum Bacteroidota; class Rhodothermia; order Balneolales; family Natronogracilivirgulaceae; genus SLLW01. Next base: position 9,961 of record SLLW01000267.1, read on the forward strand.
GCCTCCGATGTATCGTGTCCTGTTGTTAAATGACGATTACACCACATTCGACTTTGTCGTTAGTGTATTAACCGCCATTTTTGGGAAATCGGTACCGGAAGCGATAAAAATCACCAATGATGTCCATCGAAAAGGATCGGGCGTTTGCGGGGTCTATTCTCGCGAGATCGCCGAAACTAAGGTGGATCTGGTAGCTCAAAGCAGCAAACAAGCCGGGTTCCCCTTGCGTTGTACCATAGAAGAGGCATAAACACTCCTTATTAACCACCATTATCTTCGTTTCAGATGATTAGCAAAACCCTGGATCAGGTACTCCGAAACTCCTTTTTACTTGCCCGGCATCTCCGCCACGAGATGGTCTGTCTTGAGCATTTGTTGCACAGTATCGCCGATGATTCCGCTGGCGCCCGGATTCTCAGAAGCTCCGGAGTGGATCTTGACCTGCTTACTGCCGACCTGGATGAGTATTATGAAACACTCCCCCGCCGTAGTGATCCGGATGATGACCCTCTCCACACCCTCGGGTTCCGGCGCACACTGCAGCGTGCGTTGATGCACAGCCGCGCTGCCGAACAGGAGACCACCGATGTCGGAGACCTGCTGATCTCCATGTTTGCCGAAGAGGAGAGCCACGCCGTTTATTTTCTTGAGAAACAGGATGTGACCCGCCTCGATGTCCTCAATTATGTCTCCCACAAAATTCCGAAGCCGGGATTTGAACAGTCCGAGGATGACCCGGCCTACGATGATCCGACGGAAAATGGTGAAGAAAATTTTGATCATGATCTGGAAGATATGGATGATCCGGATGGACAGGAATCCTTTCCCGATGACCCGGAAGAAGAGGCTGAATTTGAGGATCAGGATTTTGAAGACCATGATGAAACACATGGGCCGGGACGCGCACCGAATGGATCCCGGAATGGAGACCCTGCCCGGCCCGGGCCTGCCCGTACAGGCCCGAAAACCGGGCAACGATCCCGCAAAACGGATCTACTTGCGCTCTATACCGAGGAGTGGACAACCCTTGCGCGTGAGGGGAAATTCGACAAGGTCATCGGGCGGGATATGGAAATCGGACGCAGTATTGAGATTATCTGCCGGCGGCAGAAAAACAATCCCATTTATGTCGGCGATCCCGGTGTTGGAAAAACGGCCATAACCCAGGGACTTGCACAAAAAATCGTAGCCGGTGAAGTGCCCGAACGCATCCGGGATTTCAAAATCTATGCTCTGGACCTTGGGGCCATGCTGGCCGGAACCAAATTCCGGGGAGATTTCGAAGCACGGCTGAAAGGGGTCCTCAAAGCTCTGAAGAAGAGAAAAAATGTCATCCTGTTCATTGATGAAATTCACAATATCATCGGAGCCGGAGCGGCCGGAGCGAGCACACTGGATGCTTCAAATATGCTCAAACCATTGTTGGCCGACGGATCCATCCGATGCATCGGAGCCACCACCTTCGAAGAGTATAAAAACCACTTCGAAAAAGACCGGGCGCTCTCCCGCCGTTTCCAGAAAATTGAGATCGACGAACCCGATGTAAACACGACGATTGACATCCTGAAAGGTTTGAAAGGTGTTTACGAAACGTACCATGGGATTAAGATCACCCCTGCCGCACTCGATTCGGCTGTAAAACTTTCGGCAAAGTACCTGACCGACCGCAGGTTGCCGGACAAGGCCATTGATGTCATCGACGAAGCATGCGCACAGGTTTCGCTGCAATCCGAAAGCCGCAAACAGCTTTCTCCGCGTGATATCGAGAAACTGATCTCCAAAATGGCCCGGGTTCCTGTACAGCAGATAGGCGGTGCCGAAAAAGAGAACCTGCGTGATCTGGAGAATGCCTTGAATCTTAAGGTCTACGGTCAGGAGCCGGCGGTCCGGTCCATCGTCACAGCGGTCAAGCGCAGCCGAGCCGGACTCGGAAATGAGACCAAACCGGTCGGATCGTTTCTCTTTTCGGGTCCCACCGGAGTCGGTAAAACCGAACTCTGCCGCCAGGTGGCGGATCATATGGGCGTACCGCTGATTCGGTTTGATATGAGTGAATACATGGAGAAACACACTGTGTCGCGGCTGATCGGTGCTCCGGCCGGGTATGTCGGATTCGAACAGGGCGGATTGCTGACCGATGCCATCCGCCGGCAACCCAATTCGGTACTGCTGCTTGACGAGATAGAAAAAGCCCATCCCGATATCTTCAATATCCTGTTGCAGATTATGGATTACGCAACGGCTACGGACAACACCGGCCGTAAAGCGGATTTCCGGAATGTATTACTGATTATGACCTCCAATGTCGGATCCCGTGAAATGACCGGCACACAAATTGGATTTTCCGGTGACGGATCACAGCTGAAAGGCGATCCCAAAAAAGCCATAGAAAAACAGTTTAACCCGGAATTCCGGAACCGGTTGGATGATGTTGTCATATTCCGCCACCTTGACCGGAAAGTTGTTGAAAGTATCGTTTACAAATTCATACGGGAGCTGGAAGAGCAGTTGCGGGATAAAAAAGTGACTATTCAACTGACCCGCAAAGCGGTTGACTGGCTCTCAGATAAAGGGTATGAGCCGGCATTTGGAGCCCGGCCCATGGCACGTGTCATTCAGGAGTCGATAAAAAACCGTCTTGTAGATGAACTACTTTTCGGCAGGCTCCAATCCGGTGGATCTGTGACTCTTTCCGAGAAAAACGGGGAGCTCACATTCCGTTTTTCTGTCCGTAAATAGTGGCGAACGTCACGGATTTCCGTGAAAAAACCTGCATCATTAATCATTAAGAAGAGCTGGCGGCTGCATCTCCGGTTATTAACAGCGGGGATACGATTGCGGGAAAAATACAAAAACGGGTATCAGGTGGCTCTGCAGGTAGCATTTTAAAAAAAACAACAATGCGCAGTTACCGTTAATACTTTTGGCAAAATTGGCTTATTTTGAATGCAAATTGCGTAACATTTTACATCTTACTTTTCAATAGAATGTGATATATGACTTATCCTTTTTCATCAATCAAACTGATTAGAAAATTTATTTTGTCAAAAAGTATATTACCTTTTTATATGGCATAATTTTGCGCAAAGAAATACAATAAGCAATCATAGCTTCATACCACTCAAAAAAACAGACGGGACTTTGCATGAAAGTGACCCTTAGAAACATAGCGGACGCCACCGGGTTCTCCATTTCAACCGTTTCACGGGCGTTACGGGGCGAGGGTAGAATTTCTGAAGAGCATCGCCACAAGATCCTGGCAAAAGCTCATGATATGGGGTATGAACTTCCAACCGGCAGAAGGAATATTCCAACAAACCAGCCGCCGTATATAGCGATTATCACACAATTTGAAACCGGCGAGTTTTATTCCTCTTTTTTTGAAGGGTTTGCAAAAGCAGCCATTCATAAAAAAATACAGGTTAGTTTGTTCAGTGTTTCTGATGACTATAACCAGGTTGACACACTTATCAACAATCTCCGGGCACTGGGTTATTCTGCAGCAGTTATTTTCGTACCTGAACTTAAGGAAAAGCAGTATCGCCGTATCCTTCATGCAATCCCCAAAGACTTTCCGGTAATCTCCTGCTCTAATATCAATAATCCGGTTCTCGATACGGTCACTTTTGACGCCTATCGCGGCGCATCCCTGGTGGCAGAACATTTTTATAAGCAAGGATTTAACAGGCTGGGTATTATCGAAGGGCCACAGGAAAAACCGGAAGCGCGATTCCGGACCAACGGATTTGTAGACCTGACCAAACACAACTCGGACTCAGAGATCATCTGGTCATATACCGGCGATTACACCCACGAATCAGGCATCCAGGCGTATCAAAATTTCAAAACCCAAAAAGTGCACCCCCGTGCTGTATTTGCAGCAAATGATGCAATGGCTTTCGGTTTCATGGAGTCGGCCCGTGCGGACGGATGGCAGTTTCCGGACGATCTGGCTATTGCAGGGTACGACAACCTGCCGTTTTGCCATTATCATTATCCCCAATTGACTTCCGTGAATACCAATTACACCCTTCTGGCGCAAAACACACTTGATAACCTGCTTTCAAGACTGGGCCGCCCGGTCAGCCACCAGGGTATTGTAAGTCTTGTTCCGATAAGCCTGACCATCAGACATTCCAGCATGATTAAAGGTGATTCAAAAGATCAAAAACCGGTTCAAAGAAACAAACCGGTTTTTGCAGAGAAAATTACGGATTAACTGTTGGAACGACGGCAAAATCCCTCCACACGTGATCGGGTTTACCCTTTTTTTTATACCGTATGCAGCTTCTTTCAGGATTTAAAAACAACCCGGGAGGCCTGTAAATCCCATCTGTTTTTGCGCATTTTGCCCCTCTGCTCCTTCCTGTTACGCTGTCCCCTACCGGGCAGTAAAATCGGGACTTACCAACTCAATAAATACACCTTGTGATTTGAGAGAATTTTGCATTATTTCGAGGAGATGAAACTTCAATTCATCACCGGATATTAACAACATCTCCTTGCCAATATTCGAATATGAAACCTACCTCCGATTTGTGTACGTGTTATCTCTATCGAAACCCTGATGCATGGGATATCGGACCGTTTCTGGTTTCAATTGAGATCAGGACCGAAAATGCCGGCATCACCTTCCCCGGCCCTCCTCGAAGTTACTTCGAATATGACTGAGCGTCCCAACCCACCCATTCTCTCCGACTGGTTGTCGATGGTAAATAAACGCATCGGCCGGAACTCTTCCCCCTTCATGCGTCCGATGATCCTGATGGCCTTGTTTCTGTCACTATCTGTCACAGCCGTGCTTTGCAGCAACGATGATCCGGCCGCAGATGACTCTGACAAACCGGTGGAGATCGTCCCGGGCCACCATCATCCAGAACGTTTAACAGAACCATCGAAGAGTTTTTTGTATCAGGATGCAGATATCTGTATTTATGACATCAGGGGATTGCGACTCGTGGCTGAAGTCACTTCGCCAAACTATCATATTCCTACAGGTTTTTAACAAAAATTCCGATTCATTATTGCTACATTGTCAGGATAACCGGATTAAGAAAAATTGAACGAAATCAATAATCCCTTTGAGTCGAAACATAATTTTCGGTTGGTCTAATCTGATACAGGAATTCCAGTAAAACTGCGATAAAGTACTTTTTGATGCTTTCCGGGACAGTTTTTTATTTTTTCAAGATGAAGCAATGCCACATGCGTTTTCATGGATCGGGAACCGCTTCCATCCTG
>SLLW01000064.1 GCA_007133875.1 Balneolales bacterium
GACATGGAGAGGTGATCAAGAACCATGCGTTCTTTTTCTTCTTCTCTGTACGTTTTAACAAGGTTGTCCGCATGAATCATCGGGTTATTTACGGGATGGGGGGCAGTCATAAGAAGGATTCTGTTGAGGAGTTTCGAAGCAAAACATCAATTTTAAAATTTGTGTTCCCGAACAGTTTGAAACAAAACGTCGGATATGTGGCCGTTTACCATGCAGCGGGCGCCCGGAAAATCAGCAGGGTAGATGGACACGCTGAGAACCCAATTCCCGGAAGCCGGAGAGAATAGCCCTGTTACCGGGGATTCCTAATTCTGATAGGGTAGCCGTATCCCGGCCTTGATGGTCTGTGTTGATTCCAGGAACGGGGCGATTCTGCCGGCCGTGAACCGGGCAAACAGGTCGATCCTCCGGGGTGTTTCGCGGTGATCAAACCGGAATCTTCGGGAGAGATCAGCGGCATATCCGGCTCTTCCACGGGTTCTGTCCAGGCTTTCGGAGCCGGCGGGATAGTCATAGGTGTATTGAAATGCCCCGGCCAGGACAAATTCGCTGAGGCCGAGCCCCCCGAGATCGAGCTGGTTCCACAACATGATGCGCCAGCGGTTGTGGTCGTCGTTGGCCCGGTCGCTGTCATCCGTTTTCCTCGATCCGGCCAGCCACTCTCGTGTGATGATCAGGCTTGGAAGCAGTGAAATCATGGTATCATCCTCCCGGTTAAGCAGCATTATGGCAGGCCCTGCCCTGAAGTACCGGTTGTTGTGTTCCTGATCGGTTTCGTATCCAGATTCCACTCCGATTCCGATTCGGTAGCTCCGGATGATCATCCGGCCATCAAAACTCCGGTAGTCGTCATCGTCGCCAAGAACCAGGCCGTTATCCTGGATTACATCATCTTTTGGGGATCCCAAATTGCGCTCAAGATAGAAGTTGCCCTCCGCCAAAAGGGGATTGCTGTTCAAGGAGCTGTTGATAAACCATGCTCCTTTCGTTTGGAGATGACCTGCAAATTCCCATCGGGAGTTGCCGCCCAACCGGCCGAATGGTTGGTTATAGGAGATATCCCACCCGGCACCGGCGGTGAATTCGGACCATCGGTCGCCATATGCAAAGGCTGGGATGGTTAATTCCGCCTCCCAGCCGGGGGCGCGGTCCTGTGATACGACGATTGCGGGAATGACCGTGATGAGCAGCACCGGCACCACTCCGGTGAGTATCCGAAAGGCAGAAGAGCGCTGTATGAATGGATTCTTCCGGCCCATGGTCACATTTCGATTTCGGATGGCACACTGTAGAATGATTCAAGCACCCCCGCCAGATTACTGATCCGCAACTTTTTATCTTCGCATACCTCCGTAATGTTCCGGCGGAATTTTGCGGAGTCGTTGTTATCCCTTTCCAGTTTTTTGAAATGATCGAACCACTCCTCCAGGTCGGTGCAGAAACCGGCTGTCAGTGAACGTCTTGTCGATCCTCGGCCCAATACTTTATTGTGCAATGCCAACTCCGCGACCGGGAGCCTGCCAACAGCCTCAAAGATAGCCCGGGGATCATTGTTGTGCGCTTTCCGCAAGGTGCGTTTGATTCCGCTTGCCAGGGGCGTGGGCTTGCTGTTCCACAGAAAGTTAAACAGCGTGATGTGTATGAGATTGTTTGGGTCCCATGGCTTCCCGGCGGAGAGGATCCAGTTCCGAAAGGCATCACTCTTCTCCGTGGTGTGTTCCAGCAGCCAATTCGGCGGCCTTCCCTGCACGGTCCCGGCCCGGTTTTCCACCAGCCACTCAATATGGCGGCGGATGTTTCCCCCTTCCGGATTTCCATTCACGGGCAGGCCGAGAAAGGCGGCCGGGTTATCGACAGAAATCTTCCGGAAGTGGTCTTCTCCCAGCAGTTCCCGAAACTCGTCCGCAAAGCCGCTGTCGGTGATTCTTTGACGCAGCAGGTGGTAGTCGGTACCCCATAATACCTGCGATCCGGTCTTTTTGTCTCCGATGATCTCCCTGAGGTTTTTCCGGTAATTCTTTTTTGTGTCAGGTTTATTGAGGTAGGTGGCGTGAAATGAAATATCCGCAAAAACGCGTCCTTTGAAGGTGTTCATCATTTCCAGAATCTTTGCCGGCCAGCTATTTTCCGGGAGCGGATGGTGATTCCATATCGCCTCACCGTTCTGTTCATCGCCGCCAAAATGTGCAAAGCATATCTTGAGTTTGTCCAGTTTTGTCAGGATCGGTTCCCATAATGCGGGATCTGCCAATGGAGCGTGGTGGCTGTCTCTCCGAAAACCGCGGTCATTGCAATGCATCAGCACCGGCAGTTCGTTGTCATTACAATAGCGCAGGATCTCCGGCATTGCATCGCTGTCGATGCTGTATCCGAGGGACGGATAGAGTTTTAAACCGACACAGGCGCCGTCTTTGACCGATTCGTAGAAAATCTTTTTACTCCCCTTGCGAATGGTATTGATCATCACAAACGGAAGCAGGCGGCCCGGATAGCGAAGCGCCTGCTTTTTTGTCTCATCGAGCTGTTCCAGATAAATATCCCGTTCCCTGGGGTCGTTCTTCTGGTCGATAATATCCATCGGCAATGCCACAACCACATCATCTTCCTTGTAATAGGACATCAGGTCATCGGTCACCTTGTCGATGCTGGTCATCAATCCGATACGAAGCCAGTCGATGTAACCGCCGACGGTCGATTCGCTTTCGGACGTGCGCTCGGTGATGCCGGCTTCCAGCAGGCTGAACAGCAGTTCTGTTGAATCCCGGCGGGAGGGCAGCGCGATATGTTTCCGGAATACAGAATGCACGGAATCAGGCAGAACCCGGTTGAATACCCGAAACCGACTGATCGTTTTTTCGAAATCCTCCATCGAAATTTTATTCCGGCTTCGGAGACGCCGGCGCAGGTATTGCAGCAACATATTCCGCAAGGGGTCAGGCATGTCCAATCCGCTAAGCCGGTTGTTCAGCACCACAATGGTTTCAGCAGTGAGAATCGTCCGGAAGTTAAAGACATGTGTATGTACGTTTATTTGCATGTTAACGATTCCCCTTTATATGAACTTTCAAAAACCGGGTTATAGCGATGTCCGTACGGTCGCACTGCGGTTGCTTCTCCTTTTATATACTCAAAACCGGGCTAAAACCGGTAATGCAATCCGGTTCCAAACATCATAGAGCTGAAATTGTAGTTATCCAAATTTACGACACCTAATCCCACTTCCAAATTCCAGAAAATCGGGGGCAAACCGTCATCAAAAGCCCGCCAGTCATACTGAAAGCCGGCTCCGACACCAAATCCGATAGCACTTTCCCTGCTGATACCCGCAGCTCCATAGCTCCAGTAGCCCAGCATTCCATAACCGTAGGCATCCCAATGTTGCTCTTCCCGGAACGTATAAAGTCCACGTCCGGCTATGGTATTCAGATTTCCCAAAAAACCAAGGATGGCCTGTGCCGCCATGGTTTCATTAATGGTCATCATACCACTGATTCCCCAGGCAGGAAAAGTACTTTGAAAACCGACACCATAGCGAAATTCGGACCGTGCAGTAGGTTCAACCGGCTGGTTGGTCGCTCCGAAATCTGTTTGGGATTCGGACTCATCGAAATGCGATACCGTTTCCGCGAGGGAATCGGCTTCTGCCGGAGACGCTGCCGTTGGTGTTTCAGGTTCAGCCTGTTGTGCGTAAACGGGTGTCACCATCAGGGAAAATGTTAAAAACAGAAACAGGGCAAGCAGATGGTGGAGATGATTGAACATAGCCCTGGCTTTAGCGGTTGTGTGATAAAGCTCATACGGTTCCATTATGGCCTCAGTGCGTTTATGGTAAGGGATTGTGGTAACTGATACATAAAAGCTGCTAAAAACAATCATATAGCAGAAAACAATCGGTATGCCTGTACGATATGCATCGTAATGACTTATACCCAAGGTATTGTTTTACATCAAATTAAAGCGAAATAAAATGTAAATATAAATGGATTATTAACCACCAGTCAGGCCATATAATTTTGAAATTTTAATAATAAGTCTTTATAAGTCTTTAGGGGATTCCCTCACGGCCCTGATGACGCAAACATCCGGTATCAAACGATCCCTTTGATGATTCAGCAAATGGGGCAAACGATATTCTGATGATGGGGGTTCTGCTTCAAAAAGAATCA
>SLLW01000052.1 GCA_007133875.1 Balneolales bacterium
AGCGGGAAAAGTTTATTGAATTTGTACTCGGTCCGCGTGCCGTGGTGGAGGGAGTTGCTGTTACATTCAACCTGCGGCCGAACCTGCTGCAGGTTGGTGCCTATCCGTCGGATTATACCCGAACGGTACGATACGACAAAGTGGATTGATTTCGATGCGGCACAACGGATCGATACAAAGATCACCCAGCCCGATCGTTGTGATCATATCAAATTACGCTGCGACACAACGGACGGATACGGACCATAACGCCTGCCGGATGCCTCAGACAAAGAAGATTTAAAAAAGCGTCCGCATCATCGTGCGGAAAATTTCAATAACAGGCTCTTTTCTCTTATCTTCCGTCGGCATATTCAGGAAATACAAATCGAACACGGGTGATCTGGTGTTACGACGAAAGGCGGAAATCAGTGAAAACAATCCGGTTGATGCCTGTCAGATCACATAAACCCGTATTTAAAATCAACCTGATGGATATTATTCAAGCAATTTTACTGGGACTGCTTCAAGGTATTACCGAATTTCTTCCGGTCAGCAGCTCCGGCCACCTGGCACTTGGAAGGGCATTGCTGGGCAGGGATCTCGAGCCGGGTATTACCTTCGAAATCGTGGTGCACTTCGGATCATTTTGCAGTATTGTCCTCTATTATCACAAAAAAATTGAAGAGATTCTGAGTGATTTGTTCAAGAGTTTTTCGCCATCAGGCATTGCATCCAAAAGATATATAACCGATGCAAATACCCGTTTCAGTTATATCATACTACTGAGTATGATTCCCGCCGGAATTGTTGGATTTACCATGAAAGAGGCCATAGAGGCGCTTTTTCTGAATCCCTTCTTTGTGTCATGCATGCTTCTGATAACCGGATCGCTGCTTTTCGGTACCAAATTTGTCGGAAATCCCCCAAAGGATGTCAATGCCGGGCGCGGATTATTAATGGGTGTGGCGCAGGCAATCGCCATTTTGCCGGGGATGAGCCGATCGGGAACCACAATTTCAGTAGGCCTTTTCAGCGGTATCAGCAGGGATAAAGTGGCCAATTTTTCGTTTCTCATGGTACTGCCGGTTCTGGCAGGGGCCATGTTGCTGGAGGTGCTTGAACTGCGGCAAACCGGAATTGAGTCGGCCGCGGTGGTCAGCCTGTTTGTCGGTTTCCTGACCTCCTTTATCTCCGGGTACTTCGCTTTAAAATACCTGATCATCATCCTGAAACGTGAAAAACTTCACTATTTCGCTTTCTATTGCTGGACGGTTGGCATCGTTGGAATATTCTACTTTTTTTGATTCGTACAAATGAATATTTTTATTCGCCTTAACTAAATCAGTACCGTCATTATGGCAATCTGGGTAGCGATTATCCTGGGGATTATCCAGGGTATTTTTATGTTCTTTCCTGTCAGTTCGACGAGTCACCTTGCTCTGGCGCAACATTTTTTTATCTGGGCCGGCCAGGAACTGCCGGCACCCGATTCCGCGGAGATGATTCTTTTTGACCTGGTTGTGCATGTCGGTACACTGGTTTCTATTGCTGTTGTTTTCCGGAACAGTCTCGGCAGATTCATCAGGGATGCGTGGCGTGGGTTTTTGGCCGTCGCCGGAGGCGCACCATCACCAAAAGACAAGCTGTTCGTCAAACTGACCATGCTGGGGTTGTTTTCCGTAGCTGTTACCGGTTTTATCGGAATTCCGATGAAAACCCATTTTGAAACGGTATTCGCCCATCCCATTCTCATCAGTGTGACCCTCACCATTACCGGGTTGCTGCTCTGGTGGACCGATATTCTGCCGGAACGCAAAATTGGTTTGCGGCAAATCGGGATAATTGTAGCACTGGCCATTGGAGTCGGCCAGGGGCTTGCCCTGATACCCGGGCTCAGCCGGAGCGGTCTGACCATTGCCTTTGCCCTGTTTGCCGGACTCAAGCGACGATGGGCTGCTGAATACAGCTTTTTTATTGCCATACCTACCATACTTGGTGCCACACTGCTGCAAGTGGGGGAGATGATATCCTACGGCGACCCCATCACGATTGGATTCCCTGCTCTCGCTATCGGATTTGTCGTTTCCGCCATTGTCGGTATCGGCGCGCTCTATCTGGTCGTCCATATGTTATACAAGGCGCAATTTCGTTTTTTTGCCTACTACGTGTGGATACTTGCTCTTGGAATTCTGACAAATCACTTTTTCGTTTGAATATCCCATTACCGCTCTTCACAGAATAACATCTCACACAAGATGCAAACATCCGCAATTTCCCGTTTTTACCGATCGTTTTCTGCCAGGTTTCCCGTCTGCCTGGCATTGCTCTTTATCATCACAGGGGGATTAGTACAGACATCTCACAGTCAGCAGATGGTCGTGGATGATGCCGGGGTAACGGGATACCGCACATTTCAGCTGGAGAGCTGGCTTGGTACCGAAGAGTCGTGGATCCTGCCTGCTTTCAGTCCGATTCGAAATCTTGAGGTTGGTGCGGGTATTGTCTTTTCAGATAATGAAACGTTTTTCGTCAGTGAAGCCAAGTACATGTTTCGGGATCCGGAAAAACATGTTCCCGGATTTGCTCTGGTAACCGGGGCTTTCTTAGCACCGTTTGAAGAGTTTTATGCTTTTGTGCCCGTTACACTACCACTGGTGAATGATCGTGTAATGCTGCACGGCAATTTGGGATATCAGTTCGAGCGTCATGAAGAACCACATGGCGTGCATGAACATCTGGAAGATGATCATCTGTTAACATGGGGTGCAAGGGCGGATATCAATTTATACGGCCCTTTTTGGATACTTGGTGAACTGTTCGGAGCCAACGACTTTACCCCGGATTTCCAGACCGGGGTTCGGACTGAAGTTATCCCCGAATCACTTGAAATGGATGTAACATACGGTAATAATTTCAGCCGGGATCACAGCGGAATGGGGTTTACTTTTGGTTTTGCATGGAATACGTCCCCTTTATGGTAATTCCGTGATGATGAATCTTCGTGATGATGTAACATCGTGATGAAATGATTCCGTGACGAAGTATTAATATGGTGAAGTGACATCATGGCACTGATATGACCAGTCGCTGCTTCGGGATTATCTGAAAATCGTTGACGATACATTCCGGGTTATACGCCAAATGGCGTTCGGTTTATTTCCATTCAAATGCCGCCAGGCAGGCATCTTTCTCACCATTGCTGATGCGGTGACGGGAGACGGCTACATCGCCATTCTGTTCAATTTCTGCCGTCGAGAACACCTCGTCACCGTACTTCAGCTCCTTGCGGTAATCAACCATTACCCGGCTCACCTTCTTACCATTGCTGAACTCCGGAGGCAGCGTTTCAAGTGCCCATTCAATATAGCGGATGTTATTGACGTGCCGGTTGGTGTCGATATCCCCCAGGCGAATCCGGAACTGTGTTTCATGTGCTGCTGTTTCCGGCGGTTTCGGCGCTTTGATAGGCAGGGGACGATTACTCTCCGGAGATACGCCAAATGCGCTGATAATCTCCTCCGTAACCGGAATCGGCCGTTTGCGGACCATATCGATATAGATCCAGAGGGTGTTGGCTTTGGCGAGAAGCTCTCCGCCGGCATCACGCACCTCATACCGGCGAAAACCGAAGTAGTTGCGGAAGGAGAAGGGTTCGGTTGTGATGGTTATTTCCTGGGTAAAAACCGGGTATTGCACAACTTCGATATCCCATTTTGCCAGAACCCATGCCACGTTGTGCTCTTCATAAAAATCAAGGCCGATTCCGCACGCTTCGCTTTGTCGGATCGCCATGTCTTCCAGATATTGCATCAATGAGGTAATACGCAGTTTTCGGTCGGATCCGACATTGAAGTAGGGAATATCGTATGTACGGGTAAAAGTCATTAGCGGAAAATAGTTTATGAAAGAATCGGTGTAAAATACGATTTTGCAGGGATGATGCCAGAATAGTATCAGTGTGAATTCACCGCATGCCGGTTATTGTCTGTCACGCTCTGTAGCCGGATGAAACGGCTGTTGCGATCACCATTCAAAAATCAGCCCGATGGTGGGAAGAACGGTACCGGAGAGATTTTCCAGTTCATAGGTCTGGTAATAATCCCGGCCCGGCTGGAATTCGGAGCGGTAATCTGACCCTGCGGGAAGAGGGCGCCCGTCTTCATCCCGTCTCACATTCAGGAA
>SLLW01000351.1 GCA_007133875.1 Balneolales bacterium
AGGCGTTGAGATGGTGATGCCGGGCGACAACGTGGCCATGGAAGTGGATCTGATTCAGCCGGTAGCGATGGAAGAAGGACTCCGGTTTGCTATCCGGGAAGGCGGCCGCACTGTAGGTGCCGGTGTCGTAAGTAAAATTCTGGACTAAAACCGATACGTTAAGTGGCTACCCAACAAAAAATTCGAATCAAGCTGAAATCTTACGATCACAATCTGATCGATAAATCAGCTGAAAAAATAATAAAAACTGTAAAATCAACTGGTGCTGTGGTTTCGGGACCTATCCCGCTGCCGACAGCAAAAAGTATATTTACAGTGAATCGTTCACCACACGTTAATAAAAAATCACGCGAACAGTTTGAATCCCGGTCACACAAACGTCTGATCGATATTCTCTCAACCGGTTCACAAACCGTGGACGCGCTGATGAAGCTGGAATTACCTTCCGGCGTTGATGTGGAAATTAAAGTTTAATAAGGAATCAGTTCCTAATTGCGATGACTGGATTAATTGGAAAAAAAGTCGGAATGACCAGCATTTTTGATGATGCTGGTAATCATGTTCCCGTAACGGTTGTAGAAATTGAGCCGTGCGTAATCACCCAGATCAAATCGATAGATGTTGACGGATATGATGCAACTCAAATTGCGGCCGTTGACAAACGCGAAAAACTGGTAAGCAAAGCGTTGAAGGGTCATTTTGCCAAGGCGAACACCACCCCCAAACGTTATGTCCGTGAAATGCGCGACTTTGTTCCTGAAGGAGCAAAGATAGGGGATGTTCTAAAAATCGAAGATATCTTCCAGGAACAGACCTATGTTGATGTAGTTGGGTTGTCCAAAGGAAAAGGGTTCCAGGGAGTTGTCAAACGTCATGGTTTCTCCGGAGTTGGTGGCCGTACACATGGTCAGCACAACCGAGAGCGTGCTCCCGGATCAATTGGACAGGCATCGGACCCGTCAAAAGTTTTTAAAGGAATTAAGATGGGTGGGCGACAAGGAAACAGCCGTGTAAAGGTCAAACGCCTGCAGTTGGTCAAAATCCTGCCGGAATCCAATATCATTCTGATCAAAGGAGCGATTCCCGGACCCAAAAATCGCCTCATAGAAGTTTATAATCACGGATAATCTCAGCGACATTTTGCAATGAATCATTCACGTCGAATATCAGAAAAACGAACAAGATATTTTCCGTGGGTGCTCCATCTGACGATTGAAATCAACAAAAGAAACAGATGAAACTCAACGTATTTAAAACGGACGGAACAGACAGCGGTCGAAAAGCAGAGCTTGACGATGCTATCTTCGGTGCAGAACCGAATGATATTGTGATGTTCGAAGATATTCGTTCCTACCTGGCAAACCAGCGAAGAGGAACAGCCAGTACAAAAGGGCGCTCAGAGGTTCGGGGCGGTGGACGTAAAGCGTACCGTCAAAAAGGGACCGGTATGGCACGAAGAGGAACCATTCGTTCCCCGTTACTGAAAGGAGGGGGAACATCTTTCGGGCCGAAACCACATTCCTACTCCGTCGGTGTTACCAAGAAAATGAAAAGTCAAGCCCGGTTATCGGCTCTGGCATACAAGGCGCAGGAGAAAGCAATCATCGTGGTTGAGGACTTTGATTACGATGAGCCAAAAACGAAAGTGATGGCAGAACTGTTGCAGGCTTTGAAAGTTGATGGAAAAAAAGTACTGTTGCTGACCCAGGGCAGCAAAAAAGCTGTTTACAAGTCAGGACGCAACCTCCCTAAAGTTATGATACTGGAAGCCAATAAACCGGCTGCATATCAGATATTGAATGCCGATGTTGTCGTACTTCAGGAAAGCGCCGTAAAGCAATTGGAAGATAGCATTAACAGAAAGGCTGAGGAGGCGGAAGTATGAAAAGAGTTCTGATCAAGCCGTTAATAACGGAAAAACTGACAGGCATTCAGGAAAAAGAAAACAAGTATGCTTTTGAAGTAATCCGTACAGCAACAAAGCCGGAGATCAAAAAAGCGGTCGAAGATCTCTATCCGGATGTTAACGTAACACGAATTAATACCCTGATAAATCCTGGTAAACCGAAAGGGCGGAATACCCGACGTGGATTCATTGCAGGAAGAACGACAGCTACAAAAAAAGCGATCATCTCTATTAAAGAAGGTCAGGAAATTGACTTCTTTACAGAAATTTAAGGCATAACAGCATGGCAACACGTAAAGTTAAACCAATGACACCCGGAACGAGACATCGGATTGCACCCGATTTCTCGGATGTCACTACCAATAAACCGGAGAAATCCCTGGTTGTTAAGTTACATCGTACCGGTGGGCGTAACCACAGAGGGAAAATTACCACACGACATATTGGTGGCGGGCACAAAAAACGGTACCGTATCATCGATTTCAAGCGTGATAAATTTGATATTCCTGCAACAGTAAAAACCATTGAGTATGACCCCAATCGTACAGCAAGAATTGCACTGGTTGCTTATGCGGATGGTGAAAAACGGTATATCGTTGCGCCGGACAAACTGACTGTTGGTACAAAAATTATCAGTGGAAAATCTGTACCTCCGGAGATTGGAAATGCAATGCCGCTGGAAAACATTCCCCTGGGAACAACAGTGCACAATGTTGAATACAATCCCGGAGCAGGTGGTAAACTGATCAGAAGTGCCGGTGCAAGTGCACAGCTGATTGCCAAGGCAGAAAAGAACGTTACGTTAAAAATGCCATCCGGAGAAATCCGTATGATCAATGGCAAATGTATGGCAACTGTTGGAGTTGTCAGCAATCCCGATCACTTTAATGTGGTGATGGGCAAAGCGGGTCGAAATCGCTGGAAAGGCGTTCGCCCGACAGTACGTGGAACTGTAATGAACCCGGTGGATCACCCGATGGGTGGTGGAGAAGGAAAGTCATCAGGCGGCCACCCCCGCTCACCATGGGGGCAGATTGCCAAAGGATACAAGACCAGAAACAAGAAAAAACTTTCTTCCAAGTTTATTGTTCGCAGAAGAAACCAAAAACAGTAATTCGGTATGCCAAGATCACTTAAGAAGGGCCCATTTATACATTACAAACTGCAGCGGAAGGTTGATAAAGCCAACGAATCCGGCAGTAAAAAGGTCATTAAAACATGGTCCCGCGGTTCCATGATATCGCCGGATTTTGTCGGATTGACATTTGCGGTGCACAATGGCAAACAGTTTATACCGGTTTATGTTACAGAGAACATGGTAGGTCACAAACTCGGTGAGTTTGCACCAACCAGAATTTTCAAAGGACACCCGGTCAAAAAAGGTGAAAAAAAATAAGAGATAATGGAAGATACAGTCACATTAGAAGCGAAGGCTGTTCAACGGTATATCCGTATTTCCCCCAGGAAAGTCCGCCTTGTTGTGGATATGGTTCGGGGAGAACAGGTTGATGTCGCAATGACCCGGTTGAAATTTGTAAACAAGCGCGGGGCAGAATATGTCTCAAAGGTCATTGGATCGGCTGCTGCAAATCTCAGGGACCGGTTTGAAGATGAAGCGCTCGACAATGAAGATCTCGTTGTGCGTGAGATATATGTTGATGAAGGTCCGACGCTGAAAAGGATACAACCTGCGCCAATGGGCCGGGCACATCCGATCCGTAAGCGGACTAGCCACATAACAGTGGTGGTCGGCAAAAAAACGGAATTTGAACTTGAAGACGAAAACGACGTAAACGAGGAATAAGTTTTGGGACAGAAAGTTAATCCAATAAGCCTTCGCCTGGGTATCATTCGTGGATGGGATTCCAACTGGTATTCTGAAGAAATGGTACAGGAAAACCTGAAAGAAGATGAACAACTGCGGAACTACCTGCATGCCCGCCTGAGAAACGGCGGTTTGTCCCGGGTGATCATTGAACGTACCCCGAAACGTGTATTACTGACACTCATGACGAGTCGTCCAGGTGTCATTATCGGTAAAGGTGGTGAACAGGTTGAGCTACTTCGTGAAGAGCTTCGCAAGGTCACCAACAAAGACGTTCAGATAAACATCAGTGAAATCAAACGTCCGGAGACTGATGCCAATCTGGTTGCACAAAATATCGCTCAGCAACTTGAGTCACGGATTTCTTTCCGTCGGGCCATGAAGACTTCGATCGCTTCCTCCATGCGAATGGGAGCAAAAGGGATCAAGATTAAATGTTCCGGAAGACTGGGTGGAGCAGAGATGGCCCGGGTAGAACAGTACAAAGAAGGCCGGGTGCCACTGCATACGTTCCGTGCCGATATTGACTATGCTACGGCAACAGCTCAAACGATTTACGGAAGTATTGGTGTCAAAGTCTGGATATTCAAAGGCGAAATTATCGGTGATGTCGATTTGACCCCGTCTGCGGTTACAGCAACTCCGGAAGGAGACGGACAACAGGAGAAGCGTCGTTCCAAGCGATCTCGTGGAGGAGGTCAGCGTCGCAGGAAAAAGAGCTGATTCAAAAACGTTATAAATAATTATCAATCATGTTAGAACCGAAGCGAGTAAAAAGAAGAAAGGTTCAGCGGGGCCGGATTCGTAAAGTAGCCGGTCGCGGACACCAGTTGGCTTTTGGCGATTTTGGGTTGAAAGCACTTGAACCGAAATTCATTACATCCCGGCAAATTGAAGCTTGTCGTGTAGCGATTACACGGAGGCTGCAACGTGACGGCCAGACCTGGATACGAATTTTCCCGGACAAACCCATCACCAAACAAGCTGCGGAAACACGGATGGGTAAGGGAAAAGGAGCTCCCGACCATTTTGTGGCTGTTGTCGAACCGGGCCGCATACTTTTTGAAATTACCGGAGTGCCGAAAGCCCTGGCCCAGGAAGCGTTGCGGTTGGCAGCGTTCAAGCTCCCGATTAAAACCAAATTTGTTGTTCGCCGCAACTACGACGGACAGTAAGAAACAGACCTATGAAAGCACACGAACTCAGAGATTTATCGATTGCTGAGCTGGAAGCTCGTAAGAAAGACGAACTGGAGTCTCTTCAGAAACTCTATTTCAACAAAGCTGTTGCCGGACAGGTTGAAAATCCTGCGAATATCAAGAACCATCGCAAGGAACTCGCCCGATTGCACACCGTCATTTCGGAAAAACAACGGGCTGAACAGGCCGAAGTCAAAGCATAGAGGATAATCAAAACATGAGCACGGAAACAACTGCGCGAAATCAACGCAAACTACGCACCGGTCGTGTCGTGAGTGACAAGATGGACAAATCCATTACCGTTGCCATTGAACGGCAGATCAAACACTCGATATACGGCAAATTCATCACCAAAACCCGAAAGTATATGGTGCATGATGAAAATAATGAAGCCAAACCGGGTGACCTGGTACGCATTATGGAAACACGCCCATTGTCAAAGCAGAAGCGCTGGCGATTGGTTGAAATCCTTGAAAAAGCCAAATAACAAGTTATTCTTGTAAGACTAGAAAGTAATTAGCCATGATTCAAACACAGTCCATATTAACTGTAGCCGACAACAGCGGTGCCAAAAAGGTGATGTGTATTAAGGTGCTTGGTGATTCCAAGCGTCGATATGCCCGCATCGGTGATCTGGTTATCTGCTCCGTCAAAACAGCCATCCCGGGTGGAACCGTAAAGAAGGGGGAAGTCGTACGGGCCGTTCTGGTTAGAACGAAAAAAGAGTTTCGCAGAAAGGACGGCAGCTACATTCGTTTCGACGAAAATGCAGCCGTTTTGATTAACAATGATCAGGAGCCCATTGGTACAAGGATTTTTGGTCCTATTGCCCGTGAGCTTCGTGATAAAAATTTCATGAGAATTATTTCTCTGGCACCTGAAGTACTTTAATTAGAGCTGGATTATGCCGCGCAAAAAGAACAAGCAAAAGAAATATCACATCAAAAAAGGCGACCAGATTGAGGTGATTTCCGGTAATGACCGGGGTAAACGTGGTAAAGTGTTACGACTGTTCCCCGAAAAAGACCGGGTCCTGATTGAAGGCATTAACATGCGAACCAAGCATCAGAAGCCTACACAGGAGAACCCTCAGGGTGGAAGAATGAAGCAGGAAATGCCGATTCATATCTCCAATGTCCTGCCGGTCGATCCCGTTAGTGACGAGGCAACAAGAATTGGCCGTTCCTGGGTATCTGAAAGTGGAAAAGGACGCTGGGTACGTGTCGCCAAAGTGAGCGGTGAAACGCTCGACAAATAGATTATAACATCACTATGGCAGAAGCAAGATTATATACGGAATACAGAAGCAATATCCTCGATAAACTGAAGAAGGATTTTAAGCTTAAGAACAATTTAGCTGTTCCGAAATTGACCAAAATCGTGGTTAATGTCGGTGTCGGTGAAGCTGTGGCTGATAAAAAAGTTCTGGATGACGTGGTCAAGAATGTTGCGACCATTACCGGACAACAACCGGTCACAACAAAATCCCGCAAATCGATTTCGAATTTCAAACTTCGGGAAGGCATGCCGATTGGATGCAAAGTAACATTACGCGGGAAAATCATGTATGAATTTCTCGACAGGTTAATCAACCTGGCCCTGCCCCGAACACGGGATTTTCAGGGGGTATCCGATAAGGGGTTTGATGGTCGCGGAAACTACACCATGGGAGTTACCGAGCACTCCATATTCCCGGAAATCGATACCGATAACCTGGATAGGATACACGGTATGGACATCTCATTTGTCACAACCGCCGAAAATGATGAGCAAGCATATCAGCTGCTTAAACAATTCGGCATGCCCTTTGTAAAACGAAATAACTAACACGCAATATGGCCAAGAAATCCTGGATAGCACGTAACGAAAAGCGCAAAAAAACGGCTGAGAAATATGCTGAGAAACGCAAGGAGTTGAAGGCAGCCGGCGACTATGAAGCGCTCCAGAAACTTCCAAGGGATGCCAGTCCGACACGCGTCCGCAGCCGATGTTCTTTAACCGGCAGAAGTCGCGGTTATGTCGGCCAATTCGGTGTCTCCCGAATCAAATTCAGAGAATTGGCTTCCGCCGGTAAAATACCCGGTGTAAAAAAAGCCAGTTGGTAATTAACAATTTCTGAACATATATCATGACTGATCCTATATCTGACTACCTTACGCGAATTCGCAACGCCCAACAGGCCGGCCACCGCCGGGTTGATATTCCTGCCTCCAAAATCAAAAGAGCCATGACCCAGATTTTGCAGGATAAGGGCTATATTCAGCGTTACCTGGATATCGATGATAACCAGCAGGGCCTGATCCGTATTTTTCTGAAATACGACCATTACGGCATGCCGGTCATCAAACACTTTTCACGTGTATCCAAACCCGGCCTCCGCAAATATTGTGTCGCCGATGAAATACCCCGGGTTCACAATGGTCTCGGTATCGCAATACTTACAACATCCCGAGGAGTGATGACCGACAAGGAAGCTCGGAAACTTCGGGTAGGTGGCGAAATTCTTTGTCACGTTTATTAAAAAACTGAAATTATGTCACGAATTGGTTATCTGCCAGTACCGCTGGCCAAAGGAGTTGAGTTCTCCATTGATCCGACTAACAAAGTTACTGTTAAAGGGGCCAAGGGTGAGCTCTCCCTTCAAGTGGATCCACGACTGAAAGTGGAAAAGAATGAAAATGAGATCGTTTTAGCCCGAGACTCTGAGGAAAAGAGCACGAAATCAGTACATGGTCTCTATCGTGTGCTTATTTCCAACCTCATAACAGGGGTAACGGACGGCTTCAAGAAAGAACTTGAAGTGATCGGTGTCGGGTATCGTGCCATGGTTAATGGCAATGTGCTTGAACTGTCACTGGGATATTCTCACCCCTTCTTTTTTGTTCCACCGGATGGAATTAACATCGAAGTTGACACCAAAACATCCAAGAACCCGCGCATTATCGTTTCCGGTATCGACAAGGAATTGATAGGACAGGTTGCCGCAAAAATCAGATCATTGCGTCCGCCGGAGCCTTACAAAGGAAAAGGTGTGCGCTATGTTGGTGAATATGTACGTAAAAAAGCCGGTAAGTCTGCCGGTAAATAATTCAGGAGCTGAATCATGAGTAATTTTGTAAAAACAGCACGAAGAGCCAAAGTTCGGCGAAGGGTCCGCTCCAAAGTAACAGGATCTGCGGAAAAACCCCGTCTTTGTGTTTTTAAAAGTTCCAAGCATGTCTATGCCCAGTTGATCGACGATCAGGGGGGGCAAACACTTGCAGCCGCATCCACCTTATCGAAAGACCTGAAAAGCGATCTGAAGGGAAAGCCCAAGATGGATATGGCGGAGGAGATCGGTGAATATATTGGCAAAATTGCCAAAGAGAAGGGAATAACAAAAGCGGTATTTGACCGAAGCGGTTATAAATATCACGGAATTGTCAAAAACGTAGCCGAAGGTGCTCGTAAAGGAGGATTACAGTTTTAATCCAAAGTCATTATGCCAAAGATAAAAAGAAAACAGTATAACATTAAAGCCAGCGAGCTTAACCTTGAAGAACGGTTGGTCCATATAAACCGCGTTGCCAAGGTTGTAAAAGGTGGACGTCGATTCAGTTTCAATGCCATAGTCGTTGTTGGCAATAAGGATGGTATCGTCGGTCACGGATTGGGTAAGGCCAATGAAGTTGCCGATGCCATTCAGAAAGGTATAGATAATGCCAAGAAGAATCTGATCCGTGTTCCTCTTACAAAAACCAAATCGATACCACATTCAATTCTAGGGAAATGCGGAGCCGGTAAAGTGTTGTTGCGTCCCGCATCTGACGGTACCGGGGTTATTGCAGGGGAGGCCGTTCGCGCCGTAGTTGAAAGTGCAGGGCTTAACAACGTACTCTCCAAGTCTCTGGGTTCCGCCAATCCGCACAATGTGGTAAAAGCCTCATTTGATGCATTGAAAAGGCTCCAGGATCCAATCGAGATAGCGCAACGAAGAAACGTGTCCCTGAAAAAAGTGTTTGAGGGTTGAACGAATTATTAAATGCAAGGATATCATCCATGAAATTACATAGTCTTGTCTCCCCGGTTCCCAACAGAAAGACCCGTAAACGCGTAGGCCGCGGTGAGGGATCGGGACTGGGAAAACAGTCCGGGAAAGGACATAAAGGTCAGAAGGCCGGAAGCGGATATTCCCAGAAGCGTGGCTTTGAAGGTGGACAGATGCCCCTTCAGCGTCGAATTCCCAAATTTGGATTCAAAAATCCGTTCCGGAAAGAGTACGTAGCACTGAATCTCGACGCCATCGCAGATTTTCGCGAAAATAAAAAACTGGGCGATACCATTACCGTCGAAGATTTGGTAAAAGCAGGAATAGTTCATAAAAACGAATTGGTCAAGGTTCTCGGCCGTGGCGAAATAACTGACAAGATCTCCATTGAAGCGCACAGTTTCAGTAAATCTGCAGTTGAAAAAATTGAGAAAGCCGGCGGTTCTGTAACTAAAATCTGAAATATCATTGAGTCCTGAATCCGAATGAGTTTGATTCAAAATTTCCAGAATATTTTTAAAATCGAGGAACTGCGTAAGCGGATTCTCTATGTTGTCGGGATCCTGCTGATTTACCGGTTGGGCTCGTACATCACAATGCCCGGTGTCGATGCGTCAGAGCTGACAGCAACCACTGGAGCTGCAACAGATCTTCTCGGTCTGTTTGACCTTTTTGTTGGTGGTGCATTTGCCAGGGCCGGTGTATTTGCCCTGGGGATCATGCCTTACATTACAGCAGCGATTATCATTCAGTTGATGGGTGCGGTCGTTCCCTATTTCCAGAAACTCCAACGAGAGGGGGAAGAGGGGCGCCGGAAAATCAATCAGTTGACTCGTTACGGTACGGTTCTCATTACTCTGGTTCAGTCGATTGGCTTTTCCATTAACCTGATGAACACATCACCGGACGCCATCGTCGTCAGTAATACCGCATTTATTATTACCGGTATGATTGTATTGACGGCCGGTACGGTATTTGTCATGTGGCTGGGGGAGCGCATTACCGAAAGGGGTATTGGAAATGGTATTTCCCTGCTCATTATGATCGGGATTATCGCTGCATTGCCGACCAGTTTACTGAACGAAGTTCAGACCAAGGACAATATCATTATTGTATTGTTTGAACTGGGGGTCCTTGTACTTGTTATTGCTTCTGTTGTGCTGCTCACACAGGGACAGCGTCGAATACCTGTCCAGTATGCCAAACGAGTAGTTGGACGAAAGGTTTATGGCGGGACAACCCAGTACCTGCCACTCCGTGTCAATGCAGCAGGGGTTATGCCGATTATTTTTGCACAATCCATCATGTTTATTCCGAGTACCGTGGGTACTTTTTTCCCGGGGAATGAAACCGTCCAGATGCTGACGGCCTGGTCCAGTGATTTCACCGGAGTAGCCTACTCCATAATATTTGCAATTATTGTCGTGTTCTTCACGTTCTTCTACACCGCGATTGTGATCAATCCGAAACAGATGGCCGACACGATGAAACAGCAAGGCGGATTTATTCCGGGTGTGAGGCCAGGCAAGCAGACCGTAGAGTTCATTGATAATATCCTTTCCCGGATTACGCTGCCAGGATCCATTTTTATAGCAATTGTAGCGATTCTTCCAGCAGTAGCCGCTAACTTCGGAGTTACTCCTGGATTTGCGATGTTCTATGGTGGAACGAGTTTGCTCATTATTGTGAGTGTCTCTCTGGATACCCTGCAGCAAATTGAAAGTCATTTGATGATGCGCCACTACGACGGGTTTATGAAGACCGGTCGAATTCGTGGCAGAAGACGGTAAACCCACTGTGATATACCTGAAAAACGATAATGAAATTGAGAAAATGCGTGTAAGCGCGAAGCTGGTGTCCAGGACACTGGCTAAAGTTGCCGGATACATTCGGCACGGCGTGAGCACTGCCAAACTCAATGAAATTGCCGAAGAGTATATTGCCAGGAAGGGCGGAGTTCCCGCATTCAAGGGATATGGACCCAGAAGCAATCCGTTTCCGGGGGCACTCTGTATCTCTGTTAATGAAGAAGTCGTTCACGGGATTCCCGGTGAACGAATTTTAAATGCCGGAGACATTGTCTCCATTGACTGTGGTATCCATTTGGATGGCTTTGTTGGCGATTCTGCCTACACATTTATTGTGGAAGAGTGCGATGACGAAACCATGGCACTCCTTAAACGCACAATAGAGTCACTCTATCTGGGCATCGAACAGGCCAGACATGGCAACAAAACCGGTGATATTGGCAATGCAATTCAGACGCATTGCGAATCAGCCGGGTACGGAGTTATCCGTGAACTTGTTGGTCACGGCGTTGGCAGAAACCTGCATGAAGACCCCGCAATTCCCAATTATGGGAAACCGGGCCGGGGTAAAAGGCTTCGAAGCGGAACGACACTCGCTGTAGAGCCAATGATCACGATGGGTGGCCGTGAGATCAAAACCCTGAAAGACGGGTGGACCATCAAGACGGCTGATGGCAAGCGATCGGCACATTATGAGCATGACATTGTAGTCAGAGAAGGAGAAGCTGATATTTTGAGCACTTTTGACTATATTGAGGAGATAACCAAAATTCAAATTGACAGTATCGTAACCCATGGCTAAACAAGAGCCCATTAAGCAGGAAGGAACGATCGTAGAAGCACTGCCCAATGCGCAGTTTCGCGTTGAGCTTGAAAATGGGCACGAGATTCTGGCACATGTATCGGGAAAAATGAGGATGTATTACATCAAGATTTTGCCTGGGGATAAGGTTACTGTGGAGATGTCTCCATATGATTTGAGTAAAGGAAGAATTACATATCGATATAAATAAGATTTTGAAACACCCTGGATTACATTTTATAAAAGTGACAGATGATGGTTCCATGGGTGTTCCATCTGTCCAAAGAAATCAACAATTATAAGCAGATGAAAACGAAAGCATCCGTTCGGAAAAGAGGCCCCGGCGACAAAATTGTCCGTCGAAAAGGGCGTGTTTATGTAATCAATAAAAAGAACCCTCGGAATAAACAACGACAAGGGTAAAAGCAGGAAACCAGACGTATGGCTCGAATTGCAGGAGTAGATTTACCAAAAAACAAACGTGGTGTCATTGGACTCACCTACATCTTCGGTATCGGCAGAACCCGTTCAAGAATTATACTTGAAAATCTGGGGATTGACCTGAACAAGAAAGTAAGTGACTGGGACGAGGATGAAGTATCCAAAATCCGGAAAGATATTGACGACGGATTAAAAACCGAAGGTGCACTGCGGTCGGAAGTAAACGCAAACATCAAGCGGTTAATGGATATTGGTTCCTATCGCGGTTTACGACACCGGAAAGGTCTGCCTCTGAGAGGGCAGCGCACCAAAACCAATGCACGTACCCGGAAAGGCAGACGTCGTACGGTTGCGGGTAAAAAAATAGCCCCCAGAAAGTAACAGTTTGACTTACTCAGTTTAATTATGGCAAAGAAACAAGCAAAGACAACGACTTCCAAAAAGAAAAAGAAGCAATTGGCCGACCCAAGTGGACGGGCGTACGTCAAAGCGACTTTTAATAATGTAACGGTGACCATCACCGACAATGATGGGAATGTGATTTCCTGGTCTACTTCCGGGCGGGAAGGTTTTAAGGGTTCGCGCAAAAACACCCCTTATGCTGCTCAGATGAGTTCTCAGACTGCTGCAAAGGCAGCTTACGACATGGGCCTCAGGAAAGTGGATGTCTTCGTAAGAGGTCCCGGATCGGGACGCGAAGCAGCCATCCGGGCTTTAGCTACATCCGGACTGGAAGTTCAGGTTATTACCGATAAAACGGCGATTCCTCACAACGGATGCCGTCCTCCCAAGCGAAGAAGAGTCTAAAACAGATAGTCTATACACAACATGGCAAGATACACTGGTCCCAAGCAAAAACGAGCTAGAAGATTCAAAGAGCCGATTTTCGGTCCGAGCAAAGCGCTTGAGCGCAAGCCGTACGGACCCGGAGAGCATGGTCGCTCCCGGAGAATGAAAAAATCGGAATATGCAATTCAGCTCGATGAAAAACAGAAAGCCAAGTATACCTATGGTATGCTTGAGAAACAGTTCCGAAACCTGTTCCACAAGGCAAATGCCAAAGAGGGCATCACAGGTGAGAACCTCATGAAGTACCTGGAGTCCAGGCTGGACAATACCTTGTACCGTATGGGCTTTGCACGGACCCGGAGACAAGGGCGTCAGTTGGTCACACATCGTCATGTCGTGGTCAATGGAAATATCGTTAATATTCCTTCCTACTCGGTACGGGCCGGTGATGTCATCACTATCCGACCGAAATCCAGGAACCTGGAAATCATTGACGATGCTGTTAAAAACACCAGTCGCCGCAAACATAAGTGGCTCGAAGTGGACAGAAAGTCACTGACCGGTAAGTTTCTGCATTATCCCGATATGGAAGATATTCCCGAGAATATCAATGTTCAGCTCATTGTAGAGTTGTATTCGAAGTAAGTTTATCCAGAAGATTGTAATCCTAGTAAATCGTTTGCCATATGAGCACGAATAATTTGTTAATGCCCGACAGCCTGGTCGTAGAAGAGACCACAGAAAATTTCGGTAAATTTGTACTTCAGCCTCTCGAAAGAGGTTTCGGAGTGACCATTGGTAATGCCTTCCGGCGTGTTTTGCTTTCATCCCTGCCGGGAATCGCTATTACCGCTGTGAAAATCCGTGGCGTCAAACATGAGTATTCCAGTATCGAAGGCGTAACTGAAGACGTATACGACATCATACTGAACCTTAAAGAAATACGGTTTAAGCAGGTTGAACAGAGCAGTGGTGTAATAACCCTCCAGATGAAAGGTCCGGGTGTTCTGACAGCCCAGGCTATTGCTGATGCCACTGCGGAATACACCGTTTTGAATACGGATCAAACCATCGCAACACTTTCCGAAGATACCGAAATAGAAATGGAGCTCCGGATGGGGCGCGGGAAAGGTTACGTCGATTCTGAAGAGTCATCCGACGAAAGTGATACCGATATTGACCTGATACCGGTAGATGCCATTTTTACACCGATCAGATCGGTTAAGTTTGATGTAGATAATGTACGGGTTGGACAGCGAACCGACTACGAAAAGCTCTCCATGGAAGTAACCACTGATGGTTCTATCAATCCCAAGGAAGCATTTACGATTGCCGGAAAAATTCTCAAGGATCATATTGAGAAGTTTATTACCGAACAGATCGAAGAACCTTTTTCACAGGAAGAAGATGAGGTAGATGCTGAGAAACTGCGTATCGCCAATATTCTGAAGACCAGCATTGAAGATCTTAATCTCAGTGTTCGTGCCTATAACTGCCTGAAATCGGCCAATATCAATACCATTGCAGAACTGGTTTCCAAAGATGAGACCGAACTGCTGAAATTCAGAAATTTCGGTCGCAAGTCGCTTACCGAACTCATGGAAGTGATTGAAGAGAAGAACCTGAGTTTTGGTATGGATGTCGACAAGTATTTGGATGAATAAATCACGATTAACGAAGTAATTAGAATATCATGCGTCATTTTGTTAGAGGGCGGAAACTCGGCCGGACGGCTTCCCACAGGAAAGCAACACTGGAAGCTTTGTCCGTAGCATTGATCAAAAACGACCGGATTGTAACAACACTGGCCAAAGCAAAGGCTCTCAGAAGTTTTGTTGAGCCAATTATCACGCGGTCCAAAGAAGACAATACCCATAATCGCGGGCTCGTTTTCCGCCATTTGCGGGATAACAAGGCAACGACTCGTCTGTTCGATGAGATTGCACCGCTGGTCACAGACCGTCCGGGTGGATATACCCGCATCGTTAAACTGGGATCCAGGTTGGGTGATGGTGCTGAAGAGGCCATGATTGAACTTGTTGACTTTAACGATGTTCAGCCGGAAGTGCCGGGCAAGAAGAAGCGTAGGACACGTCGTGGCCGCGCGGGGGGTGGTCAGAAAGAAGCGTCGGACAAAGCTGCACCGGCCGCCGGTAAAAAGAAGGAATCAAAAACGGAGGAGAGTACCACCTCTGCAGCTAAGCCCGCACCGGAAAAAGAAAAGACCAAGCAGGAAGCATCAAAAAAATCGTCGGTTGAAGAAACAAAATCTTCGAAGGCCGATGAGAAAAAAGCGGATGCCACTGAAGTAAAATCGGATAAGAAGGAAGCTCCCAAAGAGGAAACCGCAAAGGCATCACCT
>SLLW01000110.1 GCA_007133875.1 Balneolales bacterium
AACCACCACAGGTCCCAGTGTGTAATCGACATTTCGTGTGGAATATCGGTTGTTCCCATAAAGGATATCCAGTTCGAAAGTCCGGCAAAGGTGATTGCCGCGGAAAAGCGATCGGTATACCGGGTTCCCGCCCATGCGGAAAAGTAACCGCCGTATGAGGTTCCGGAAATCCCCACCTTTCCCGGATCAACCACCCCCTGATAGGCCAGATAATCAATACCGCGAATGACATCCTCAAACTCCTTGCCACCCAAATCACGATGATTCGCCATGGCAAATGCCGAACCTCTTCCTCCACTACCCCGGTAATTGGGTTTCAGGACAACATATCCATTACTGGCCAACACTTGTGCGGGATATAACGGATTGGTATTCCAACCATCCAGACTAACTCCTTCGGGTCCGCCATGTGGAAGAATTGCAAGCGGGTATGCCGTTCCCTGGCGATAATCGACAGGATAGGTGAGCACTCCTTCGATACGCAAACCATCGGGGCCTTCCCATTCAATGGTCTCCTGGTCTCCCAATACCAGATCATCCAACAGGGTATTGTGATGTGTGATGCGGCGCCATTCGGGTTCCAGCAACGAGCTTACATACACCTCGGCAGGGTGATCACTTCGGTGAACCGGTGCAGCAAACCAATCGGTATGGCCATCAAAACTCACCGACCGGAATATCTCCCGGCCGCCGCCCAGGATCAGGCGGGCATCTCCACCACCGGATGCCGGAATCTCACGAAGGGCGGTTCGGGTACCCTCCACCGCCACATAGAGCAGCGTTTCATTGTCCTTCCAGGTAAACCACTCGGGAGTGCCTTCATAACCGTCGGGAGTGATATCTTTGGAGATGTAATCACCGACTTCTGTAAGGTATAACCGCTGTGGAAGCGGATCGTTAATGGCTTTTGCCGCCAGGAAAGCAAATCGGGCCCCGTTTGGTGACCAGCGCATCTGACCGACTTTCCCCTGGCTTTCCGCCAATAAATCCATAGATCCGTCGCTAACATCCACCATCAGAATTTCACTGAACATCATTTCGTCATCGATACCGGTTCCATACGTCATTCGTACCGCCAGATGCCGGCGATCCGGCGACCATTCGAAATCCCAAACCGTCATATCTTCCGGGGTTAAAACCCGGGCATCGTTTTCTCCTTCCTCTATCCAAAGACGAACATGACGCTCATCCTCCCCGGAAACCTCCATATCAAATCCCCGGTCGCGGCGCTCCTGCACATCATCGGGCCAGGGACTCATCATCGTGTATGCGATCCGGGACGGATCTGAAGAAAACGCATATGCCATCACCCCTTCCGGGGCAGATGTATGCTTTTGCCGGTCCCTCCCTTCGCTGTCCAAAGAATAGACCTGAGGACGACTGTGGTAGACTTCATCAGTCATTCGAAAAGCAATTCGGTTGGTACCGGGAACCCAAGCCGGGGATGACACACTTTCCGGGGCAGTTACCAACCCGGTTGTGTCACCGGTCTCCAGGTGCACGACATAAAGCTCCACATAATCACCACCCACGGAATCCTCCTCATCCCGCGGTTTCCGGAGTGTGTAGGCGACCATTTCACCCTGTTCATGCATCATTACCTGTCCCACCTGATCCAGGGACACCAGATCCTGTGGGGTGATTTGTGCATCTGCAGCGGGTACAGAGAGTGACAGAGCAAGTAAGAAGAACGAAATAAAAAAATAGTGTGAACTATCGGGATAGGTCATGGTCAATGGATTTTAGTGGTTGTACTTTTTCCTGGACCAGATCAGGCTCATACCCTCCAGGTTGTAAAAGATACAAATAAAATGTACACCAAATGTGGTTATGACAAGAACATACCCCCCTCAGGGCCGGTACTCGTCGCGTAACTTATCTTCAAACAATTTCTTGAATTTATCCAGCTTGGGCCGGATAACCAGCTGGCAATACCCCTGATCGGGATTATTTTCGAAAAAGTTCTGATGATACTCTTCGGCTTCGTAAAATGCTTCCATCGGGGAAATTTCTGTAACGATCGGGTCGTCGAAAATTCCGGACTCATCCATTTTTTTCTTGTAGTATTCTGCCCGCTCGCGCTGATGATCGTCGTGATAGAAAACGGCCGAACGGTATTGCGGGCCAACATCGGCACCCTGCCGGTTTAACGTCGTGGGGTCGTGTGTCCGCCAGAAAATTTGAAGCAGTTCATCATAACTGACCAGGTCCGGGTCATAGGCGACCTGGACCGCCTCGGCATGCCCGGTCTCACCGGAACTGACCAGCCGGTATGAAGCTTCGTCCTTGCGTCCCCCCGAGTAACCGGATACTACTGAGGAGACCCCGTCTACCCGCTGAAAAACGGCCTCGACACACCAGAAACATCCGGCGCCAAATGTTGCTTTTTTTTCGTCAGCCATACTGGTTGCATTTATACCGGCTTCCGTCACTCCGGCTTGATACAATGCCGGAGATAACAGAAATACCGATATGGATAATAATATTTTTTGTTTCATATGATCAGGCCTGGGGAGGCTCCTGGTCCTGCCCCTGACCCTCTGGTGATCCGAACTTGAATTGATTTGAGAATGAGGTTTTAAGTTCTTCCAGATCGTTTTCATCTACCAGCTCACTCATATCCTTTACACCGACTTTTTGGATGAGGTTAAAGATCATCCGGTTGAAAATCATCTGGTGGGCCATGGAGGAGATCTGCATCAGCTGCTCCTGTCCAATTTGCTGATTGGCGAGCTGAAGCTTGGTCATGATGGGTTCCAGGACTTTATGAGCCATTTCGGCCATCTGCTTTTCCAGCGCCTGCGCCTCTTCATTCTTCTTGCTTGTCATCTCGTTTCCGTCCTGATCAACTAATTTCATAATGCGGTTTTATTGGGTGTTTATTTTTGGTTGTTCTTTTGAGAGATTCAATCAAATTCGTATTCATGCGGCGGTTCAACATCAAGAAGGTGCCGTACAAAAAAGTCCCACGTCCGCCGAACCTTGTAATTCTCGTTGGCATAACCGTGGTTCCTGTTGGGCATAACAATCAAATCGAAATCTTTGTTCTCTTTAATTAATTCATCGATCAAAAGTAATGTCGTATTGGGGTGAACATTGTCATCGATGGTTCCATAGGAGAGTAACAGCCGGTCTTCCAGTTGGCCTGCCCTTTTCCAGACAGCCTGGTTATCAAATGCATCCTCCTTGTCATTTATGTAGCGCGGTCCCTGATATTTTTCACCCCAGTAAAAGGTATAACCCCGGTTGTCCAGATTCCCGGCACCGGCAACACCGGCTTTGAATACCCCGGGATGATCCAGAAGTGCACTGATTGTCGCATAACCGCCGCCTGAGTGGCCAAAAATTCCGGCACGATCCGCATCCAGCCAATCATAGCGGCCGGCGAGCTGACGAATAGCAGCAATTTGGTCCTCCAGCCCATTGTCGCTCATATCACCATACCAGGCTGTGTGAAACGACTTGGAGCGGAGCGGCGTGCCGAGAGCATCAAGCTGCAGGACGACAAAACCCAATTCGGCCAGTGCGTGAACCTGCCCGCGCCGGACCGGATTGAAACTGCGGGTTCCGACACTGCCGACCTGGGGCCCCGGGTAGATGTTGATAATCACCGGATAGTGATGCGACGGGTCGAAATTGGACGGCTTGTACATGGTGCCATACAGATCGGTTTCCCCATCTCGTGCCTTGGTGATGAATGGCTCGGGTTTTGTCCACGGCGTTTCCAATAGCGGTGTGATATCGGCTTCTTCGATCGTCATCAGCTCCGCTCCTTCACTGTCACGCACCACCGTCACCGACGGCTCACGGAACGTTGAGTATTCATCTACGAAAAATCGCCCCGATGGTGCAGCAGTAACTTCATGATTGGCCTCCTGCGGGGAGAGCAGGACAGGGTTGGCACGATTGCCTTCGGAATCAATACCGGTTTTATACAGATGGGCAAGGTAGGGGTCACGCCCATCCTCTTTGCCGACAGCTGTAAAATAGATCGTACCGACGGCCTCATCAACATGGAGCAGATCCAGGACATTCCAGCTTCCATTTGTGATGCGGGAGATCAGGCTTCCATCCGCAAGATCGTGGAGATAGAGATGCCCCCATTCATCGCTGCGAGAGAACCAAATGACTTCACCGCGATCAAA
>SLLW01000290.1 GCA_007133875.1 Balneolales bacterium
ATGACCTGATGCGTCTGAAAAACAAGACAGAAAAACCCTCGGAGCAGAAAGACCCAGCCTTTTCATTCAAAAAGGAAATAACCCTGGAGGATGTCAGTTATGTGTATCCCAACTCATCTGAGCAGGCAATCCGGGATATCAGCATCCGGATACCCCGTGGCAGTGCCATAGCACTGGTGGGTAAATCGGGAGCCGGCAAGACCACCCTGGTGGACGCTTTGCTGGGGCTACTCAGAATTCAGCAGGGAATGATCAAGGTGGACGGCATGGACATCTATTCCGACACCCGGGCCTGGCAGAAAAATATCGGCTACATCCCCCAGTTTATTTATTTGACAGATGATACCTTGCTTCGAAATGTGGCTTTGGGGCTTGAGGATCGCGAAATTGACATGGAAAAATTCCGGCAGGCAACGGAAGCTGCACAGCTGTCGGAGTTGGTTGAAAGTTTGCCGGAAAAAGAGCATACCATGCTCGGCGAACGCGGCGTAAGACTGTCCGGCGGCCAGCGACAGCGGGTGGGAATTGCCCGCGCCCTTTACCACAATCCGGAGCTGCTGATCATGGATGAGGGAACCTCTGCCCTGGACAGCATCACCGAGAAGTATATCATAGACTCCATTGAACGCCTCAAGGGAGAACGAACCGTTGTGCTGATCGCTCACCGGCTCACCACTGTCAAAAACTGCGATGTGATCTATTTCATGGAAAACGGCCGGATTACGGATCAGGGCACTTATGATGAACTGTACAGGACAAATGAAAGTTTCAGGGGGATGGCGGGGGAGCAAACAGCCGCAACCTGATCCGGCAACCGTAAAAGATCGCATAGAAAATGGTGAAAAACTTCAACAATTATTATGCGGCCTTTGTGTATTGGGAGCAGTGCATCCGGTCAAGAAATCAAGCCCGGAGGATAAGAAAAAACATTGTCAGGGCCAAAGGCTTCTCCCAGGTGGATCAATCATTAAAAAAAGAAATAAAACAATACTGCCGGTCCGTTTTCGGGAGTGCTGCGTACTGGCCATGGCTGGCTACCTATACTGAGATACGCGGAGAATATAAGGAAGGATGGATACCTGATGATTACATGAGCTATGGGGCCATGCCGGTTATCAATCCCAGAAACATCACGTATATTAGTCTTTTAAAAACACTGGACTACAGGCTATTCGGTGATTTTTGTGTAGCTCCCCTGATGTTGATCATCGGAAAACTGATTTATGATAAAAACTTCAACATAATCAGCAGGGAAAAAGCTGAAAAACTGCTGAAAGAACACGCTGATGAGGTGGTGGTTAAAGAAGACGGAGGTTCAGGAGGCAGCAAGGTTTATTTTGTTCCCTCCCACAAAGTAGACCTGAATAAATTGTCTGGTAACATCAGGTGTGTCATCCAGCCTCTTGTTTATCAACACAAAAGCCTGACAGAAATTTATCCCTCAGCAATTAACACCCTTCGAATTCATACTTATATGGGTTCAGATTCTGTTGTCAGGATCATAATTTCTTTACTAAGAGTTGGCACAAACGGCTCAAGGGTAGATAATGTCCACAGGGGCGGGCGTTTTCTTTATCTGAATGATGAGGGCAAGCCAGCCACGGATGCAATTACCGGATGGGAAAACATGGGTGAAACCAAACACCCTGACACCGGATATGCATACAAAGACATTAAAATCAGTGCCCTGAAAAAAGCAAAGGAATTGTGCATAAAAGCACATTACCAATACCCCTATACAGGGATTATCGCCTGGGATATTTATATTGATACAAATAACAACCCACGGCTGCTGGAGTGGAATGCGAAATCCCTGCACTTTGGGATTAATGAAGCATTTTGCGGACCTCAGCTGAATCCTCATGAGTTAACCAGCCGCATAGGCAAAGGGTTTACGCCAATAGATATGATTTGGGACTACAAGCAGGCTGGAGCTGACAGCTATTAGATCATCATGTTAAGACGATTTGTCAGAAACAATGTAATTAAGCTTCATGAAGCCCTGAAAGTAAGAGGCTACAGGCGCAGGACAGCCGTGTATGTTAAAAAGGCCGGGTTAAAGAAGGACAATTTTAACAAAGCGGCACTGAAAGGGTTTATGGAATTGTGGTCACCGCTGACCAACCGCCCCGACATCAATAGTTTTATGATGTACACCCACCTGAATGGTTCCGAAGACCCTCGTTTCCTGCCTATGGATTTATATTATTGTACCATAGAGCCCATACTGAACAACAAACGTTTTATTAAGGGCTACTCCGATAAAAATGCCCTTGACCTGTTTCACCAGGATGTGAAGGCCCCCTTTGTTTTGTTGCGATCCATTGATGGCATTATTTACGACCATGCTTACCGGCGGATTCAGGATAACAGGCTCCGGGAATATTTTTTTGACCAGGCCATTGGCAGCCGCCACATTGAGTATGTTTTTGTCAAGCCCTCGTCTGATACCATGCAGGGATTATCCACATTAAAACTAAAGGTGGATGATGGCCGCCTATATGACGAAAAGAAGGGGGTTTTGGACTTGCATGAATTGCGTAAACTATATCCGGAGAATTTCATTATACAGGAATACATTCACCAGCATGAATGTACGGCAAGATTTCATAATGACTCACTGAATACAATACGGGTACTTACCTACAGATCAGTCCGCGACGATACCATTGTTCCTTTACAAATACTTCAAAAGGTTGGAAAGGGAGGGTCAATAATTGACAAAGGTTTCCGGATCGGAATGAGTCCGGATGGGAACTACAACAAATATTGCACGGAAGGCGGAAAGAAACATACAGATGTGAATGGACTCAACCTTTCGTCAATAAGTGGTTTCCCATACATCAGGGATTTGATCAGGTGTGCTGAAAATGTGGCGAAAAAGCACATCCACTCCAGGATCCTTGGCCTGGATCTGGCTGTGAACCGACACGGGGAGGTGTTGCTGATTGAGGTAAATAACATCTATGTGGGGATTGAGGCCCCACAGCTGAATAATGGCCCGTTGTTCAGGGAATATACCGAAGAAGTAATTCAATACTGCAAGGATAAAAACCGGTCCTTCTCTTTTTATTTTGATGTGTAATTGGCCCAGGATACAGACTGCACTGACATCTGTTTTATGAGCATTGGCGTTTCGGTAATTATTCCTGTATTCAGGGACTGGCAGTCTCTGAAGCATTGCCTGGACAGCCTTCCCAGGCAAACCTATTCTCTTGAAAAAATTGAAGTTATTGTGGTAAACAATGACCCCGGACATAGTTATCCCTTTGGGTTGCCAGGAATTAATATAAGGTTCATTAAAGAGCACAGGAAGAGTTCATATATTGCCAGAAACACGGGAGTACTTGCTTCCCGCGGACAAATCCTTGCCTTCACCGATGCCGACTGTATTCCCGATGCCGGGTGGATCAAAGCCGGTGTGGAGTGCCTGCAACAAACCGACGCCATGCTTGCCGGTGGCAGGGTGGATTTTATTTTCAGCAAAAACCCTTCCCCGGCAGAGCTTCTTGATGCGGCCGAGCATATGGACAATGAGGATACCATTGCAAAGCACTCATGTGCGGTTACCGCAAATTTGTTCGTGCTGCGCAGTGTGTTCGACAGGGCGGGACTTTTCGATCAAAAAGCAAGGTCGGGGGGAGATATTGAATTTACCCAGCGGGCAAGTTCACATGGTTGTCCGATTACTTATTGTAAGGATGCCGTTGTACGTCATCCGGCAAGAAGCTTCCGGGAGTCACTCGGGAAGTCTTTTCGTGTAGGCAAAGGATTGCTCGGTACGGAGTTAAAACGGCCGCGGGTTTTTGGCAACAGGTGGAAAATGCTGCTCCTCCATTTGATTCCCATCACAAATCCCCGTAGGATTTTAAGAACCCAAAAAAAGTATGCTCAACAATCTGCCTTTGTGTTTCTGCAGATGCTGTTGATCTCTGTTATTTTTGGACTTGTGAAAAATGCGGGGTTTTTGACTTCTCTGGCTTCATTGCCTTTCAAACCACGAAAAGCCTGAACAATGGCCGGCACCTCCATTTCCGTTGTCATTCCCACCCATAACAGACCAGATGGTCTTGCAGCAGCGATTCAAAGCGTGGCTGGTCAGACCCTTTGGCCTTTGGAGCTGATTGTGGTGGATGA
>SLLW01000112.1 GCA_007133875.1 Balneolales bacterium
CCTTGCCGCCAAAGTGAACGGCAAAATTGTTCCGCTGCGTCAGAAACTGAAGAGCGGTGATCAGGTCGAGATTATCACCGGGAAACAGATTAATCTGAATCCCGACTGGATAAACGATGTGGTTACGCACAAAGCGCGCGCCCGGCTCCGGCAATACATCAAACAGAAAGAGCGCAAGATAGCCGAAGAAGGACGGAAAATTTGGGATAAAAAAGCCGCACGTGCCAATATTGAGCTCTCCGATCAGGAGTTGGCGAAGGTATCGACCAGGCTAAAGTACACTTCCCTTCAGAAACTCTTTTTTGATATCGGGTCTGGAGTCTACGATGTGTCCAAATTGATGAAGGCGGTCAAAAGCTATATGAGCAAGGGCCGTCTGGACGACCAGGAAGCCGCCGAGGCCGCGGAAACGCCCGCCACCGATCACTACAAGATTGCTTATGACATTCAAAACCCCTCAGGCAGCAGCGAAGGGCTCATATTAAACGGTGAGCTGACCGATATCCGCTACTCATACGCACGCTGCTGCAACCCCATCCCCGGTGACGATATCGTCGGATTTATCAGTCGGGAGGGGGATATCAAAATACACCGGGTTAACTGTAAAAACACCCGCCACCTCATTAAAACCGACGGGGAACGCATTGTCGATGTCTCCTGGGCACGAAATACCGGTTCACAATTCATGGGTGCCGTTCGTGTCGTCGGGGAAGACCGCGTGGGGCTGGTGAGCGATATCTCAAGTTTGATATCAAAATCCTTGAATACAAACATGAAAAGCATTAATGTAACCAGTGACAGCGGTATGTTTGAGGGGACCATCATTATTATGGTTGAGGATATCACCCATTTGGAAAGAATAATATCCCGTTTACAGCGAATAGACGGACTAAAAGAAGTTTACCGCTATGAATAATAATTAAAAGGATATACGTATTTAAATAATTGACCGTTATTCGTATATTAAATCAATACTTAACAACCTATTACCCCGTAAGGTAATAAGAACTCATCCCCAAAAAGCGCGAAATATTAGCAGGGTTAGATTCCTGGTTTAACATTATTACTCAGAAATCCCTGATAATCTTTCATTTGAAGCTTATTATTAACCGAACAAACCAAACCAAATATTACAATGACTTACACTAAAAGAGATATCGTACGTCGTATATCGGAAAAGAAAAACGTCCCAATGGTTCAGGTCGAGCCGTGGGTCGATGCCGTTATTGAAGCCATGCGCGACACCATGATGGAAGCCAATCCCACTTGTCGCATTGAAATCCGTGATTTCGGTGTGTTTGAGGTTAAGGTGACCAAGGCCAAGCCCAAGGCACGTAACCCCAAGACCAACGAAGTTATCTATGTTCCGGAGCATCGGAAAACGCATTTCAAGCCGAGCAAGCTTTTAAAAGAGTTTTTGCGTCAGCCGCTGCCGGCAGAAAAGCTGGAAGAAGTATAATAAACGAGGAACGGGTTGGCAGTTTTACAGCGTATTATCGGTGTTGATGTCGGCCTGAAACGAATCGGAATTGCCCAGTCGGATGTAACCGAAGTTCTGGCCAGTCCACTGGGCACTTTTACGTCCGGCGAAGCCCTCGCTACCATTGCAGAGATGTGTAAGAGGGGAGAGGTGCGTCGCATCGTTGTTGGATGGCCCCTGACCCTGCGAGGGGAAGAGGGAGACTCCGTAACCATGGTGCGTTCGTTTATCGCAAAGCTGGAGAAGCGAACCGGCAAGGTTCCGATCGTTACCCTGGATGAACGGTTTACGTCAACCATTGCCCACCAGTCAATCCGCGATTCCGGAGCCAGCCGGAAAAAACGCCGGAAAAAGGCCCTTGTGGATTCCACTGCAGCTACGATACTCTTGCAAAATTACCTTGATGCCCAGTAACTTGTAGACATGTCCATTTTACCTGTTGTAACTTATGATGATCCGGTACTGACCCGGAAAGCTGACCCCGTTCATCCCGAACATCCGGGGCTGCAGAAATTTATTGATGACCTGCTCGAAACCATGTATGAAGCCGATGGCGTCGGCCTGGCCGCACCCCAGGTCGGGGAGTCCATCCGGTTGTTTGTGGTGGATGCCGATGTCATCACCGAAGAGGATGACGGAAAAAAATTCGGTCCCGGTGTATTCATCAACCCCGAAATTGAAGCAGTTGGAGAAGAACACTGGGATGCCGAAGAGGGTTGCCTCAGCCTTCCCGACCTGCGTGAAAAAGTATCCCGCCCGCACAAAATCCGTATCCGCTATCACGATCGCGATTTTAAACTCCATGAAGAGGAGCACGAGGGGTGGTACGCCCGTGTGCTGCAGCACGAAAATGACCACCTGAAAGGAATACTCTTTATAGATTATCTCGGCGCTTTCCGAAAACGCCTCATCAAGGGAAAACTCGAGGATATCCGGCAGGGAAAGGTTGATACCGAATATCCGCTCGCTCCGAAACAAGGGTGACCGCCATGACCCCGGATCCGCTTCGTATTGTATTTATGGGGAATCCCGATTTTGCCGTTCCAACGCTTGCAAAACTGCATGAGAGCCGGCATCACGTGACCGCTGCCGTAACCGGAACCGATAAGCGGAGAGGCAGAGGGGGCAGTAAAAGCCCGTCACCGGTCAAGGCATTTGCCCGGCAGCACAATATACCGGTCATTGAAACCGATGATATACGGGCGGAAGCGTTTACGACGGCATTGCGCGATTTGCAGCCCGACCTTTTCATTGTCGTCGCATTCAAAATTCTGCCTCCGGAAATTCTGGCAATACCATCCACCGGATCCCTGAACCTTCACGCGTCACTGCTGCCCCGTTACCGCGGTGCTGCGCCTATCCACCATGCCCTGATAAACGGAGAAAAAGAGACAGGGTGTACGGTATTCCTGCTGGATGAGGGGATGGATACCGGCCTGATTCTGAATCAGGAAACGATAGCAGTTGATTTGCTGGAAACCACAGGCGAGGTCTATAACCGCCTGAAGGAATCGGGAGCGGAGCTGATGTTGAAGTCGGTGGATGAACTGTCGGCCGGAACCCATACTCCAATACCGCAGGATGGCCGGCTTGCAACACCGGCGCCAAAAGTTTCGGCGGAGGACGCCCGGATTGATTTTAGCCGGGACTGTATGGACGTGCACAACCTGATCCGCGGTATGAGTCCGTTTCCCGCTGCCTGGACAACCTTTGAGGGGAAAAAAATTAAAATCCTTCGCTCCAAACCTGCGCCCGGCCGCAATATACCGGCCTGGAAAGTGGTGCTGGATGACGGCGATGCCTGTGCCGGATGCGGTTCCGGATCGGTTGTCCTACTGGAAGTTCAGCCTGAAGGGAAGAAACGGGTTGCCGGCAGAGAATTTCTCAACGGATTTGGCGGGGAGATTACCTTCACCTGGTAACGATAAATTTTCATTGTGTTACAACATCGCAGGAGAGCCGTCGTTCTTTGTAACGCATATTCCCGCATGTGAATGTTTTACGGGGGAACTTTTTGAAGTAATTTCAAGATCTTGTTAAACGAAAAAAAAAGTTGCAAGATTTGGCACAAGTCCGGATCATTGCATGAAATCTGTTTACGGACGAAAACTAATCAGCACTTATGGAAACTTCGCCTCTGATCGAAGCTTGCAAATCGGGTGACCTCGAAGCGATTAAAGCGAATCTTAAAGATGGCAGTGAGATAAATGCGGTCTCAGTGACCGGATCGACACCCCTTATTTACGCAGCACAGAATAATCAGCTGGAAGCGGTCAAGCTGTTGCTCAAAAAAGGGGCGGAAGTCAATGTCAAAAACAAGATTGGCGGGACTGCTCTTAACAGGGCTGCGGAAAGCGGGAACCTGGAGATGATGAACCTGCTTTTTGATCATGGTGCCGAGATCGGTCCGCTGGCACTGATCATCGCCGCCCGGGAAGGGCAACTTGAGGCGGTCAAACTGCTTCTTGAAAAGGGAGCAGATGTCAACGCCACCCAGCATTGGGGTCAGACTGCACTTATGTTTGCCGCCAGGGAGGGGCATCTTGAGGTTGTCCGCTATCTGATTTCCCAGGGTGCCAACGTTAAGCAGAAAGACAAAAACGGGTTTTCGGCATTAAA
>SLLW01000212.1 GCA_007133875.1 Balneolales bacterium
ACTTAGCAGTCCTGGTTCGGGGTCTGAAGTGTCACTAGTCGATGACCCAGATCAAAACCTGGCTTTTTGGTGGGAGGAGTTAGAAACCGATTTTGAGGTCTCTTATATCTGGTATTTGGATGATATAGAAGGTGACTTCAGCGATCCGTTGTTGACAAAAGAGACGGATATTATCTTGGTTGAAGTTTCTTATCAGGAATTAA
Source organism: Balneolales bacterium (assembly GCA_007133875.1). Classification (GTDB taxonomy): domain Bacteria; phylum Bacteroidota; class Rhodothermia; order Balneolales; family Natronogracilivirgulaceae; genus SLLW01. Next base: position 204 of record SLLW01000212.1, read on the forward strand.
CAGAAGCATTAAAGAATATGGATATCGGTCAATCCGGGGTATATGAGGCCCATTGGACCGTAAAGGCTGTAGATGGATCTCAGGAAGTTTGGGCTGAGGAGTCTTTTCCAATCCAGTTTACCCTGGGAGATCCAACCACAAGCAGTTTGGTGGACAGATCGGATACACCCGATGTTTTGGAATTGAAACAAAACTATCCCAACCCGTTTAATCCATCGACAAATATAGCTTTTAATCTTCCAAATGAATCAAATGTGCGCATAGCAGTTTATGACCTGCTTGGACGCGAAATGGATGTGATTGTTGATCGATTTCTAACTCCCGGCAGCTATAACATCTCGTGGGATGGATCCCGGCATTCAAGCGGAATTTACATATATCGTCTTGAAACAAAGAATAAGACGATAACACGCAGGATGACACTTCTGAAATGATTCGTATTAGCACAAGTCCTGGTGTAAATATTAAACATGAAATGTGCTAACATATCGGCATAGTTAAAATGTAACACATCATCTAAAAATAAATAAATCATATGTTAAGAATATATTTAATGGTATTTGCAATTTTCTTGATTGTACCTGCGGCTACACAGGTACAGGCATCAGAGACCCGATCACTGACCCTGGAAGAGGCCAAAATTATATTAAATGCTGCAGAACAGCGGGCAGAACAGGATGAATGGACCGTAGCCATTGCCGTTGTCGATGCCGGCGGACATCTTTTGAGTTTTAGTCGTTTACCGGGAACACAAATAGCAAGTATTGATGTGGCAATTCAAAAGGCTGTGACTTCGGTATACTACAAAAGACCAACCAAAGCATTTCAGGACGGAGTCACGGATGGTAATATGTCCTTGTTGTCATTGCCTCATTTCAGTGCTTTTGAAGGCGGCGTTCCGGTTATTGTCAATGGTGAGGTAATTGGTGCGATCGGTGTAAGTGGTGTGACACCTGCACAGGATGGTATTATTGCCACTGTTGGAGCAGGGGCATTAGATCGATAATTGCACTTTCATGTTATTATTCTAATTTATAAGTTGGCCTACTTAAACGATTAAGTAAACTTTTATAACCCTCTGAACTTATGCCAAATCAGCCATTAAATAACAACAAATCATTGTTTAGCTACACCCACATGATGATGTGTTTGCTTTTATTAATGTTGGTTGGATGTGAACCGGCGGACGAGACGATTGTACTTAAGTTGGGCCATGGTTTGGATTCATCCCATCCTGTACACCTCGGGATGGAACGTATGGCTGAAATAGTAGATGAAGAATCTGAAGGCTCAATGCGCATTGATATATACCCGAATGAGCAACTGGGAACAGAACGGGAGATGTTGGAACTTTTACAGATTGGCAGCCTGGATATAACGAAAGTATCCGCAGCTATTCTGGAGAGTTTTACCCCGGTATTTACCATATTCAGTGTACCATTTCTATTTGATGATGATGAACACATGTATCGTGTCCTGGATGGAGAAATAGGAAAAAGGATACTTGATGCTACAGAACCATACAGGGTAAAAGGCCTTTGCTACTATGATGCCGGTACACGCAGTTTTTATACTACGGATAGACCCATCCATTCCCCTGCCGATCTCAGAGGTTTAAGTATAAGAGTACAGGAAAGTCCCTCGGCAATCCGGATGGTGAATACCCTGGGCGGGTCTGCGACACCAGTCTCCTGGGGTGAGTTATACACGGCACTTCAACAGGGTGTGGTTGACGGAGCTGAAAACAATCCACCAAGTTTCTATTTATCCAGACATTATGAAGTGTCAAATTATTATTCTTTGAATGAGCACACGGCGGTTCCTGATGTTCTGGTCATATCCACTCATACATGGAATCATGTTCTGGATGAGGATCAGCGTGCTATCATACAGGACGCAGCACTTGAATCGGTTCCTCATCAGAGAAAGCTATGGCGTGAAGCAAGTGATGAGGCATTGGAAGCGGTAGAACAAGCTGGTGTAGAAATCATTTATCCAGACCGGGAACCTTTTATGGAGGCTTCTCAGCCTTACTATGACTATTTGGAACAACAGCAACCGGAACTCTACGAACTTTTACTCGAAATCCAGGAACTCGGCAATGAATAAATTGATTAAAACTCTTGATTATCTATTATCGCGTATCTCAATTTTATTGATGTCGGTATTGGTTTTTTCTGTATTGTTGCAGGTTTTCATGAGGTACATCATTGGCTCTCCCGTAACCTTTACCGAAGAACTGTCCCGTTTTCTTTTGATCTGGCTGGGGCTGTTCTCTGCCAGTTATGCCTACCGGCAAAGAATGCACCTGGCACTAGATTTACTGGTACTTAAGCTTCAAGGACGCAGAAAGGTGATACTAAATATTATAATTCATTCGCTCATTGGCCTGTTTTCCATAGCTGTTTTGGTATTTGGAGGAATCCAACTCGTCTATCTCACTTTCATACTTGACCAGTATTCTCCGGCACTCGGGATATCGATGTCTGTAATATACTTGGTGTTACCTATAAGCGGTGTCGCCATTATCATATATGCGGTCGATTTTATCTTACAGGAATTGGGCCTCAGTGAGAGTAATAAAGTACCCGATGTATCAATGGAAAAAGAAGACATTCACGCAGCATAAAACAGATAATTTATATGGATATACTTGGGATCTTGGTTTTAGTGGTTACCTTTGTAATACTTTTGGCTATTGGTGTTCCTGTGGCTTTCAGTATCGGCATATCAACGATACTGACCCTCTTGGTGAGCGTTGATTTTGTGCCGGCCGTAACCACAGTGGCACAGCGTCTTGGCACAGGTCTCGACAGTTTTACGCTGCTGGCGATACCATTTTTTATTTTGGCCGGCCAAATAATGAATAAGGGGGGCATTGCGGAACGACTAATTGATTTTGCAAAATCGCTGGTGGGAATGCTCCCCGGTGGTCTTGCCTACGTCAATGTTATAGCCGCAATGCTTTTTGGATCTATTTCAGGTTCAGCGGTTGCTGCAGCTTCGGCAGTGGGTACCTTTATGACACCTCAGATGCAGAAACAGGGGTATGACCGCGGTTACAGTGCGGCTGTGAATATCACCTCATCTACAACCGGATTGCTGATCCCTCCCAGTAATATTTTGATTGTTTATTCACTTGCAAGCGGCGGGGTCTCGATTGCAGCACTTTTCCTGGCCGGTTATTTGCCGGGTGCATTTACCGGGCTGATGATCATGCTTGTAGCCGGATACTATGCATTTCGGAGAAAATATCCTGTATCAGATCGATTACCGCTTAAAGTGGTCATCCAAAAGTTCGCCCGGGCAATTCCAAGCCTGTTGATGATCGTCATTGTGATTGGAGGTATCATTGCCGGTATATTCACTGCTACAGAAGCATCTGCAATAGCGGTGTTATATGCCTTTATCCTTGCTTGTGTAATCAACAGGGAGCTTAAACTGGCAGATTTGCCCAAAACCATTCTTGCAAGCTGTAATACAACCGCAATTGTGGCCTTGTTGATCGGCACGTCCCTTGGAATGTCATGGGTCATGTCATATGAAAATATTCCGCAAATTGTGACCTCCGGGTTGCTCACGCTCAGTGATAATCCCTTTCTCATCCTTGTCATCATCAATATGACATTACTGGGGGTCGGAGTGTTTATGGATATGACACCGGCCGTCCTGATTTTTACACCAATTTTTCTGCCGGTTGCAGTCGAACTTGGTATGGACCCGGTCCATTTTGGTATAATGATGATTTTAAACTTGAGTGTTGGCCTTTGCACCCCACCGGTTGGAACCGTGCTGTTTGTAGGTTGCGGTGTGGCAAATATATCAATATCACAAATAGTTAAGCCTTTGCTGCCCTTTTTGCCTAATACTGAAGATATATTTACAATCTTCCCA
>SLLW01000122.1 GCA_007133875.1 Balneolales bacterium
CCAGGACTGCCAGTCAAATCCAACGGCAGCGGCTTTATCCTGCATGCGTTGCGCCTTGATGAGTGCAGGCAGCGTATCAGGCACTCCCTGGAGCACCGACGAGCGTTCGGCCTCTTTCATCTTGAGGTCTTCCCAGTTTCGGATGACCGTTTCGGAGTCATTGGCCTGTGTCTCGCCAAAAACATGGGGGTGTCGGCTGATTAATTTCTCCTGAATTCCGTAAATCACATCACCGATCTCAAACCGTCCGCTCTCTCTGGCAATTTCGGTATGAAACACCACGTGCAACAGCAAATCTCCAAGCTCCTTTTTCAGTTCGGTAGGATCGTCTTTGTCAATTGCTTCAATCGCCTCGTATATTTCTTCCACCATCAGATCCTTGATCGATTGATGGGTCTGTTTACGATCCCATGGACACTCCTTTCGGAGCGTTGCCATGATTTCTACAAGATCAGAAAAACTGCGTGTTGGTTTGCGTGGTTCAGCCATTAAATAAAGGTTCAGACAGGTGTATCCAGTTCCCACCGTTTAAATGAACCTCCGTAAAACTCCGATAAATCGGAGAGGTAGTCACTCAGATCATTGATGGTTTGATGATCCGGTGTTACAATCGCATTAGCGAGGCAGATCCAGCAGGAACCGGTTGGAATGACGTTGACATCCCAGTTCTCTTTTTGCAACCGGGCGGCCATGTAATATGCAGAACTTTCGTCATATACTTCAATATAAAAAACAATTGAACGCTCCACTCCTGTCGGGGTAGTTGCCCACGCACCGAAATACTCCTCTTTTGCTGCTGCCGGTTTTATTTTCCCCATATCATTCGAGTCTGTAGTTCCGTATTCATTTGCAAGAGATTTGCAATTTTCAGGTGTCATTGTGTGGAATTAATTTACAAATCATATATTCTTCACACAAAATTAATAATTGAAATTTAATGCAAATATCACGGCAAATGGCCTCCCAGGGCCATATTAGCCGGCCGCTCACAAGAAGAGAGTGATTATTATATGTTTTATCCGTATAATCAATCTATTCAACCATTCGGCGAAATAATTTCTGGCCGATTCATGGTTTTTTAAAGGGATGATCATGTGAAAGTGCTAAAAATCGGAACGCCATCCGACACGGCAGCGTTACTTTGAAGCACAAACCGAACATAAATCCGGGGGTGACACAAGCTCAGGAGCCTTGGTTCATGTACCAAATATTGGATTCTGAAAATGTTGATTACATCTGATGAAAACGTAGCAAATTACTGAAGGCCGGAACCTGCACAAGCGCGTGCTTGAGCGGCCGTCGCCTGTCAGATTTTGAGATAAGTGGAAGCGTGTATGTATAAAATAATATGATTTTTTGATACCGGCGGAACACCTTGAAGCACCCTGTAATTCGGGTACATCAATAGACAAGTATCTTATTTCATCACCCGAAGCAGTCATAAGACAAATAATTACCGAAACTAATTAGTGAAACAAGGAGTATTTATGAGCAAAATTGATCCCAAAACCATTGATACCGAAAAATACCCGAATATTAACCGGGGCCTAGAAGGTATCATCGCGTTTCATTCCACAAAAAGTAAAATCAACGGTGAAGAGGGGGAACTCATTTATGCGGGATATAATATTGATACCCTCGCAGAAAATGCCACTTTTGAGGAGGTTGCGTTTCTGCTCTGGCATGACCGGCTTCCAACACAAGCCGAACTGGACGACCTGAACAAAAAGTTGATTGCCGAGCGAGAACTTCCCCAGGTAGTCGTTGATTATATCTTAAACACCAATAAGGATGCCGAACCGATGTCGGTTGTTCGAACAGCGGTATCGATGCTCTCCGATTTTGATGAAGAGGCTACCGACAACGAGCCGGAAGCCAACTTGCGTAAATCGATCCGCATGACGGCCAAAATGCCAGGTATTATCGCCGGATTCCAGCGTGCACGGGACGGAAAAGAGATCATCGCCCCTCTCAAAGAGGGCAGCACCGCCTATAACTTCCTCTACATGCTCAATGACGAACGTCCTGGCAAAAACGCTGAAAAAGTGATGGATATCTGCCTGACCATCCACGCTGAGCACGGAATGAACGCATCAACCTTTGTAAGCCGCGCAATCTGTTCCACCGAGTCCGACATCTATTCGGCGGTAACCGGTGCGATTGGGTCCCTGAAAGGCCCGTTGCATGGCGGAGCCAATGCGGCAGTAATGAACATGCTGCTGAAACTTGACCGGGATGACGATGTCGAAGCTTTTATCAAAGAACGCCTGGCGGAGAAGAAAAAAGTGATGGGCTTTGGACACCGGGTCTACCGTACCATTGATCCACGTGCCAAGCATCTTCAAAAAATGTCGAAAAAGCTGGCCGAAGAGACCGACACCATGTACCTGTATGAATGGTCAGAAAAGATTCAGGAAGTGATGAAAAAGGAGAAAGGCATTGATCCCAATGTCGATTTCTTCTCGGCAACGGTCTATTACGCAATGGGTATTAAACCCGACCTGTTCACCGCCATTTTTGGCATGAGCCGCGTCACCGGCTGGACCGCTCATTTCCTGGAGCAGGCCGAAACCAACCGCCTGATTCGTCCGCGCCAGTTATATCTGGGTGAAGATAATTTGCCCTGGACACCGATCGAGGAACGGTAGTACCGGTATTCTTATATACCCGAGAGGTCTCGATCCATTTGCATAACCGGGTGAATCGTCTGTAGAGCAACGCATTGTTCGTAACCCCCCTTGTTTGGCAACAAAAGGGGGTGGAACAATGCACCCGCATCCCGGACGTTATGATCTCACTATAAGTCGGGAGATTTTCTGAACATCCTGCGTATTTTTTCAGATTTCTCCCACTTTTTCTGTTTACCACTACTAACCAACGGTATGCCAAAATCTGTTGAATCGGCACAACGCAAAGTGCTCTCCGGAATGCTTCGCAAGGGAGCCCAAACCGAGTATGGGAAACGGTTTCATTTCTCCCGTATCGGTGATTATAAGAAATACTCCGAGACGGTTCCCCTCAGCACGTATGATGACGTGGAGCCATATATCGAACGCCTGAAATCAGGCGAACACCATCTTTTATGGCCCAGCAAAATACATAATTTTGCGGTTTCGGCCGGTACCACAGGTAAAGGAAAGCACATTCCGCTTAGCGAGGATCGGCTGCGAAGCGACCAGCGATTCATGCGCATGGTGATGATCTCCTATCTGAGGAAAAAACCAAATTTTCTGCACTTTTTCATGGGCAGCCATGTGAGTCTGCCTGGTAATATTGAACGGCTGGATCCTGGCTCAAATATCCGCCTCGGTGAGATCAGTGCCTATCTGGCGAAACTGTCGCCGGGCTGGCTTTCGCTGTTCCAGGTGCGTTCGCCACAAACCATGATTCAGGAAGCCTGGACCGAAAAATTTGACCGGACGCTTGAAAAGGCCGTCGCTTCGGATGTCCGGAAGATCATTGCCATTCCCTCATGGGCATTACGATTTTTTCAGAGGGCACTGGAGATCACCGGAAAACAATATATCCGGGAAATCTGGCCCAACCTGCGCCTGCTCATCTGCGGCGGAGAAGCATTGAACACCTATCGCCCACATTTCAATCAGCTGCTCGATGGGCTGAACATGGACTACATCGAAAATTATGGCGCCTCGGAGTCGTATTTTGCTTTCAGTGATGATCTCTCCCGCACGGACCTGAGGCTGGTAATCGATAACGGTGTTTTTTATGAGTGGATCCCCAATCCCAAAAACCACAAGGATGATCTGCAGCAACAGAAGGCGATTCCCACCTGGGAAGTGGAGAAAGGTGTGCCCTATTCGCTGGTCGTCAGCAGCAACTCCGGGTTATGGCGCTATATGATAAACGATGTCATCGAATTTACTGACCTGGAACAGCCCCGGATTCAGGTCGTCGGAAGGGTATCTGAAATCTTCGACCGGTTCGGCGAAGCGGTCGAATCCCACGAAGCGCAATCAGCATTAGAGAAAACGGCAGAACAAGTTGATGCCACATTCTCGGTCTTCACCATGGGCGGTATTATCGACCCCGAAATCGGCGCTCCCCGCCATTATTGGTTTGTTCAGTGGGTTAAACA
>SLLW01000011.1 GCA_007133875.1 Balneolales bacterium
ACCGGGAGATGACGGTACGGGATGCGGAACCGCTCGGACTGTTGATGATCGGTGACCACTGGTACCTGGCCGCCTGGTGCCGGTTGCGAAAAGGCTACCGGATGTTTCGGATTGACCGAATTCGGGAGTATGCCGATGCGGGTGTGAAATTTTCGGAATACAACGGACACACTCTGGAGGCGTTTTACGAAAGTATTGAAGAGCATGACAGGGAGTTGGTACCTGTGATCATTCGCGTTTCAAACGAAATTCTCCGCTACCTGGATGGCCAGAAATATTTCTATGGATGGAGTTCCGAAAAAGCGGTTGATGGCGGGATGGAGATGTCATTTTATAGTTACAGCCTCGACCATTTTGCCCGCTGGCTCTTGGGGTGGGGTGATGCCGTTGAGGTATTAGAACCGGAATCGCTGAAAGCGCGGGCCCGGGGTCTGGCGGAAAAAACATTCCGGCATTATGATAAAAATGGCTGACATACAGCTGTCAGTTGTTGTCGCGACATTACCGGTGTTCACTATAAATCATCCACCCAAATAGAAAATAGCATGAAACTCTCGGAAATGTTTTTGACAGAACTGACACAAGAAGCCGAAATAACCGAACGATTTCTCACCCAACTTCCGGATGATAAATACGACTGGCAGCCCCATCCCAAAAGTATGACCTTCCGGCAACTGGTGAACCATGTTGCAGAACTGCCCGGTTGGGTGAGCTTTATCCTGGCGACCGACGAACTGGATTTTGAGAAGGAACCGTATCAACCGAATGAACTTTCTGACCAGGAGAAACTTCTGGACTATTTCAGAGCGTGCGTTTCAGATGCCAAAAAGGCGTTGTCGGAAGCACCGGAGGAGGCATTTTATAAAAACTGGAAACTTTGTGCAGGTGAGCTTGTGTTTTCGGATGGCCCCAGATGGGAGATGGTCCGGCACTCCTTTAATCAGCTGACGCATCATCGCGCCCAGCTTGGCACCTATTTCAGGCTTCTCGGCCTGAGTGTTCCCTCAACGTACGGGGGCAGTGCGGATGATGACCGTTTCTGAAGCCCTGCGGTAGATGACTGATTTACGGCGGGGACGAATGGCCATGATGTGATATATTGACCTGCACGCTTTTCCCCTGATCAAACCGGTGAGAACGCACAATGGCAGTAGTTGTGTTTATCACTCATCAGGGGGAAAGCGTTTATTTATCCCGAAAATGGTCATGAATATTATGGGAACAAGATGCCGGAAATCAGAGGAATCATTGTAGATGTTGTCAACCGCACGATGTTTGGCGGGGTCATTAGTACAGACGGGAAACGGATACGGGAGATCCGCGAGGAGGAGGATGTTCCTCAGCAGTATATTTTGCCCGGATTCGTCGATTCCCATATCCATATCGAGAGTTCCATGCTGGTTCCATCCGAGTTTGCACGTTTGGCTGTGCGGCACGGGACGGTTGCAACAGTCTCCGACCCTCATGAAATTGCAAATGTATGCGGAATGGAGGGGGTGGCGTTCATGATCCAAAACGCCGGACAGGTACCGCTGAAATGCTACTTCGGTGCACCGGCATGTGTACCGGCAACGCCGTTTGAGACGGCCGGGGCCCGCATTGATCTGGCTGATATCGAAACACTGCTTGAACGAGATGACATTCACTATCTCGCAGAAATGATGAACTGGCCGGGGGTGCTGAAGCGGGATCCGGAGGTGATGGCCAAAATTGAAGCTGCCCGGAAGCGGGGCAAACCGGTGGATGGACACGCTCCCGGACTCAAGGGGGACAAGGCCGCGGATTACGCATCCGCAGGCATATCTACCGATCACGAGTGCTATACCAAAGAGGAAGCGATAGATAAACTGAAAAATGGTATGCTGATCGCCATCCGGGAAGGCAGTGCCGCACGAAATTACGAGGCGCTCATTCCGCTGCTGGCCGACTATCCCGGAAAAATTATGTTCTGCTCAGACGATAAACACCCTGATGACCTCATTAAGGGGCACATGAATGATATCGCGGCACGTACCCTTGCCCGCGGGCATGACCTTTTTGATACGCTCCACGCACTGTCGGTGTTGCCGGTCAGACATTACAACCTGGATATGGGACTGCTGCAACCCGGTGATCCGGCCGATTTTGTGGTGGTCAGTGATATGGAGAAAATGCGTGTCGAGCAGACCTGGATTGACGGTACACCGGTTTTTTCGGACAACCAGGTTCATTTCCCACAGCCCAAAATCAAACCCATCAACAATTTCAGATCATACTCCTGCATGCCGGATGATTTCCGGGTGACCTCGGACAAGGAAAAATACCCGGTCATTCTGGCCAGAGACGGGGAGATTATCACCGGTATGGAGTGGGCGGCTTTACCGCGGCTTAATGGCCGGGTTTTGCCGGATTCCAGGCGTGATATTCAGAAAATTGCAGTCGTAAACCGGTATAAAAAGGCGAAACCGTCGGTTGGGTTTATCCGGAATTTTGGTATCAGGAATGGGGCGATCGCCTCTTCAGTGGCGCATGATTCCCATAACATCATTGCAATTGGCAGCACCGACGGTCATATCAGTGAGGTGGTTAATCTGATTATGGATCATGGCGGGGGAATTGCAGCAGTAATGCCCGGCAGGTCGGAAGTGCTGCCGCTGCCGGTAGCTGGTATCATGAGTGATCAGCCGGGAGCAGTGGTTGCCGCAGGCTATGAAAAGCTGAGCAAAATGGCCCGGGAGATGGGAAGTGATATCCAGGCTCCCTATATGTTGATCTCGTTTATGGCGCTGCTGGTAATTCAGCGTCTCAAGATCAGCGACAAGGGCATGTTTGACGGGGAGAAGTTCGAATTCATTTACTAGCAGGTGCCCCTTAATTCGGGATACATAATTTGGCTTTTAAATATGCAATCCGTTATGTTAAGGCTAACTTAAAAACTGGTTTGAGTAATGTGGTGTGGAAAACCATAGTAACAACGAAGTGAAACCAGTGCTCTTTATTGCCGGTGATCCGACGCATGGGTTTGGAAATCATGAGCATCCCGGTGGATCAAAATTGTTGGCCGATACCTTGAACCGTGCTGATATTCACATTCAGGCGATGCTGGACGAAGCCAACAACCGGATAACGGGTGCGAACTGATTTCTTATCAGATAAGTAATCTTTCATCTGATCAAACCAGGATAAAACTATGAGTAAACAAGCAATGAACTTCTGTTCTAAATCCCGAAAGTGGGTTCCATATATAACAGTTATACTTTCATTCGCAGTGATGACCACCTGTAATTCCAATGAAGATGCAGCAACCGGCAATCTGGAAGGATCGGGAGCCGCGGATCAGATGGAGGTATTGATGATCACCGGTGGAGGCTGGCACGATTATGATGCCCAACAGTATATTTTGAGCGATGGTATTACAGAAAGAGTTGCCAATGTAAACATGACCATTGATTTCGAGGCTGGTACGGATGACAATGAAGGATTCATCTCGCGGCATGAAGACACAAATTGGGCTCAAGAGTTTGATCTGGTAATATACAATATGTGTTTTGCCGATAACCGTGACGTGGAATGGTCGCAGCGAATCGTCCAGGGACATGTGGATTATGGTGTTCCTGCCATGGTGTTGCATTGTGCCATGCATAGTTACAATCATCACGATGATGATGATACCTGGAGAAGGTTTATCGGCATGCAGACCCCCAACCATCAGAATCACAAGCCATTTACTGTTGAAGTGCTCGATTCGGGCCATCCGGTAATGTCAGGATTCCCGGAAGAGTGGGAGACACCGAGGGGTGAGCTCTATAACGTTGACAGAATGTTTGATACCGCAACTGTACTCGCGAATGCTTATGGAGAGGGTACCGGTGAGTATCAGCCGAATATCTGGGTGAATGAGTATGAAGGAGTCCGGGTCTTCGGCACTACGATCGGACACCACAACGAAACTATGGAGCATGAAAATTACCTTAACCTCATGGCCAATGGGTTGAAGTGGGCAACCGGACAGCTTGACTAAGCTAAAACAGGGATATCCTATGAGTAAACAGCCCGGAAAAAAAATAAGCGATTCCGCAAAGCGAACATCGCATCTCAGCCGCC
>SLLW01000235.1 GCA_007133875.1 Balneolales bacterium
AGGTCAAGCGGGGTCGATCTTATTCGAAAATGTATTTTTGCCATGGCAGCTGTCTGTTGTCACATGAAGAGAGAACATAATGAGGCCCCCGATCAGATACAACGGCATCCGATACCATGCCGGAATCCCCTGCCCGGCATCATCGTATTCATGAAGCGTACGAGTTTGCCTGGCCTTGCCTTAAAACAGGGTTTAAACAGGTAGTTGAAGAATTGCAAAAATAAGTACGGAATTTGCTGTATTTATATTGACAAAATCGGGCGAAAGCGGTATCATACAGGTAGAAAAGCGCTTTTTACTATTTGATGCTTTTGCCCAAAACACCTATTGAATCCCTTCATTTACTAACTGCTACTATTTACGAGGAGGCACCTATGAATTCCGCTAAACTTTCCAGAACCAAACTCTATGAGAGGTTCCATTCTTTCGACAAATACCACAGTGGCTGGTATAACTACCTGCATCATGTAATTCGGTCATTTATTCGGAAAATTGTACCTCCCAAGACAAAAAGAGCCTATTGATCTGACCTCTTCCCGTTTTTTGTGATGTAAAAAAGCCACTTTTGATATCGATATGATATCTCGAAGTGGCTTTTTTTTTGGGTCGAACTTTTTGTTGCAGCTGCCTGCTCAGGCTCCCACCGAACCGTTATTTTGGGTCAGGAACATCCGGTTGTTGACCCGCACGTGGTGCATTTCAGGCATGTGCCGTTCCGTACCATGGTCATGCTGCCGCAATCCGAACAGATATCACCGGTGAATCCCATCTCCTTTGCCCGGTTCATCTGTGTTGACTTGTGCTGCCGGGATGCACGCCCGGAACTGCCGGTATCCTGATAGCCGGATGATGCGGGATCGCTGGAAGGTGATTCTATGGAGGATGATTCGGAAGTCGTCGGGTTCTCACCCGTTCCGGTGGTCTTATCGGTGTCATAATCGGATACCGTATTCGCCGGATTGTCGCTTCCCCCCTCCGTTTGTTGCTGATCGTCGGAGTTTTCACTGAGTGGATTGTCTACCGGCCGAAGCGTCCGTTTTAAAATGTCATCCGGTCCGACATGGGCAAGATCTTCCCGGTCGAGATAAGTAACGGCAAGTTCACGGAAGATATAATCAATGACCGAGGTGGTCATTTTTATATGAGGGTTGCCGATAACCGTTCCGCTCGGCTCAAATTTGGTGAAGACAAAGGCATCGACATACTCCTCCAGCGGTACACCGTGTTGCAGGCCGAGGGAGATGGCAATGGCAAAGCAGTTCATAAGACTGCGGAATGCGGCCCCTTCGCGGTGCATATCAATAAATATCTCACCGATTTGCCCGTTTTTGTACTCCCCTGTCCGCAGATAGACCGACTGGCCTCCGATTTTACATTTCTGTGTGTAACCGGCACGGCGGTGCGGCAGGCGCTCCCTGCCGGTCACATATTTGTGGATAATTTTCTCTGCGGTTTTAACGACCTGATCCTGCACCTGCTGCATTTCAGGATTTTCTTCGGCCTCTTGCTCCTCATCCTCCAGTTCATCCATAATATCAGCCATGGAATTGAGCGGTTGGCTGAGTTTGGAACCGTCCCGGTAGAGCGCATTGGCTTTGAGCATCTTTTCCCAGGAGAGCTGGTAGGCGTTTTTAATATCCTCAACCGTTGCTTCATTGGGCAGGTTGATCGTCTTGGAGATGGCACCGGAGATGAACGGTTGCGCCGCAGCCATCATATGGATATGGCCGGTTGCGGAAATGTACCGCGTTCCGGTTCGGCCGCACTTGTTGGCGCAATCAAATACCGGAAGGTGTTCCGCTTTGAGGTGCGGCGCCCCTTCGACTGTCATTGTACCGCAGACATAATCGTTGGCCGTTTCGATCTCTTTCCGTGTGAAGCCGAGGAATCGCAGCATGTCAAACCCGGGATCGGAGAGCTCCTGATCGGTAATCCCGAGAACATCTTTACAGAATGCCTCGCCGAGTGTCCAATGGTTAAAAGCGAATTTGATATCAAAACTTGCCGGCAGAGCCTGTTCAATGGCTTCGATTTTATCTTCGGTAAACCCTGCTTGCGCCAACCGTTCGTGTGTTATGGTCGGGCATCCTTTAAGAGAACCATGTCCTTTGGCAAAGAGTACAATATCATCAATCTCTTTCTTGCTGTACCCCAGTTTGCGCAGGGCCTGTGGCACACATTGATTGATGATCTTGAAATATCCGCCACCGGCCAGTTTTTTGAATTTGACCAGTGCGAAATCGGGCTCAATTCCGGTGGTATCACAATCCATCACCAGGCCAATCGTACCGGTCGGAGCGATAACGGTGACCTGTGCATTGCGGTATCCGTGCTTTTCACCCATTTCCACGGCACGATCCGAGTCGTCCCTGGCGGCTTTAAGCAGATATTCCGGACAGACCTCTTCATCGATCCCCACCGGTTTGACGGAAAGGTCTTCGTATTCGGAATCCGGTGCGTTATATGCTGCTCTGCGGTGGTTGCGCAGCACACGAAGCATGTGTTCCCGGTTCTTCTCATACCCCGGAAAAGCCCCGAGTTCCGAGGCCATTTCGGCACTGGTGGTGTACGATGACATATGCATAATGGCCGTAAGTGCTCCGCAGATGGCATTTGACTCCTTGCTGTCATAGGGGATTCCGCTGACCATCAGCATGGAACCTATGTTGGCATATCCGAGCCCAAGGGTCCGGAATTTGTAGGAGAGCTCGGCGATCCGTTGCGATGGGAACTGCGCCATCAGCACCGAAATTTCCAAAACAATGGTCCACAATCGTGTGGCATAGCGATAGTCGTCCACCTGGAACTTTTGTTGCTTCTCATTGTAGAATTTCATGAGATTGAGAGATGCCAGGTTACAGGCCGTATCGTCGAGAAACATATATTCCGAACAGGGGTTGCTGGCCTTGATGGGGCCGTCCTCCGGACAGGTGTGCCACTCATTGATGGTATCGTGATATTGGGCTCCGGGGTCGGCGCACGACCATGCCGCATAGGAAATTTGATCCCATAATTCACGGGAGCCGATCGCTTTCATCGGCTTTGGCTCGCGGCCCTCTTTCTCCGCTTTGCGCAACTCAATTCGGCCGTACAGGTGCCAGTCTTCATCATGTTCAAGCGCCTGCATAAATGCATTGGGCACGCGGATCGAGTTGTTGGAATTTTGTCCGCTGACGGTACTGTACGCCTCGGAGTTCCAGTCGTTATCGTAGGTATCGAACGCGATGTCCTGATACCCCTGGGCTGCAAGCTGAATCACCCGCTCAATATAATTTGCCGGTACCTGGTCGCGTCGGGCTTCGCGAATGGCGATTCTGAGTTTTTTGTTTTTCTGGGGATCACGACTCACCTTGCCATTATACTGACGCCCTTCAATTTCCACCGGTTCGTGGCACAACCGGATAACCTTCCGAAGGTGTTTTTCGCATATTTTGGACCCGGTGACAATGGCAGCCACTTTCTGCTCTTCCTTTACCTTCCAGTTGATGTATTCCTCAATGTCGGGATGATCCAGGTCCAGAGTGACCATCTTTGCTGCGCGCCGGGTTGTTCCGCCCGATTTAATCGCGCCGGCAGCCCGGTCACCGATTTTCAGGAAACTCATCAGCCCGGAGGATTTCCCCCCGCCACTCAATGATTCACTGTCGCCGCGGATATCCGAGAAATTGGTTCCGGTTCCCGATCCGTATTTGAACAAACGCGCCTCCCGGGTCCACAGATCCATGATTCCGCCTTCATTCACAAGGTCATCATTTACACTCTGGATAAAACAGGCGTGCGGCTGCGGACGGCTATAGGCATCTTGTGATTTGTGTACCTTGCCGGTGGCAGCATCAACATAGTAATGCCCCTGTGCAGGGCCGTTGATGCCATACGCCCAGTGCAGGCCGGTATTGAACCACTGTGGACTGTTTGGTGCCGCCATCTGATGCGCCAGCATGTAGCGCATTTCATTAAAAAAGGTGCGTGCATCGTTTTCGGTGTTGAAATAGTTGTGCTTGAATCCCCAATAGGTCCAGGCGCCGGCGAGACG
>SLLW01000213.1 GCA_007133875.1 Balneolales bacterium
GCGAACTGAGTGCGGCTACTTTTGCCCATTTTGAACCGGAACAGCAGAATGCACTGCTGCTTGAGATGACGGACGATGAGACCCGCCAGCTGCTTTCCAACCTGGCGCCGGATGACCGGACCGCCCTGCTGGATGAGCTTCCGGGACAGGTCACACAGCAGATGCTGAATTTGCTCAGCCCGCAGGATCTCAAGGAGGCCCGGTTCCTTCTCGGATACCCCGAAGAGAGTGTCGGCCGGTTGATGACCCCGGATTATCTGGCTGTACGCCCTCACTGGACCATCGGACAGGCACTTGACCACATCCGGAAAATGGGGCGTCAAAGTGAGACCATCAACGTGATTTATGTTACCGATCCGGCATGGAAACTGCTTGATGCACTCGAACTCCAGCTCTTCATTTTATCCGACCCCGACAAGAAAGTCGAGGATATCATGGATGATACCTTTGTTTCGGTTACAGCTTTTGAGGACCGGGAAGCGGCCGTCCAGCTGGTTCAGAAATATGACAAAACCGTACTGCCCGTCCTCGATTCGGACGGTATCCTGCTTGGCATTGTCACTATTGATGACCTTCTCGACGTTGCGGAAGAAGAGGCCACAGAGGATTTCCATAAAGGTGCGGCGGTTGCCCCGCTGCGGACAAGCTACCGTGAAGCCACAATCTGGTCGCTTTTCAGCAAGCGAATTCCCTGGCTTGTTATCCTGGTTTTCGTCAACCTGGTCTCATCAGGGGTTATCGAAGCTTTTGAAGATGTCCTCGCTTCAGCGCTTGCACTGGCGTTTTTTATCCCCCTTCTCATTGACAGTGGCGGGAATGCCGGTGCACAGTCGGCTACATTGATGGTTCGTGCGATCGCGATCGGGGATATACAGTTGCGGCAATGGCTGCGAACAGTCAGCAAAGAGGTGCTGGTCGGAATCGCTCTTGGATTAGCGATGGGTTTCGCAAGCTGGGCTTTGGGATTTTACCGGGGCGGTGCCGAAATCGGTATTGTGGTCGGACTCTCCATGGTGCTTATCGTATTGGTAGCCAATATTATCGGAACCCTGCTCCCCTTCCTGCTTACCCGGTTCAACATTGACCCCGCGGTAGCAAGCAGTCCGCTTATCACCACTATCGTCGATGCGGCCGGCCTGATGATCTACTTTACCATCGCCAGTTTTGTGCTTGGAGTCACGTTATAACTGAGTGATTACCGTTTCTTCAGTAACTTTCCGACAATCGAGAGGAGTTCGTCCTTTTTAAATGGTTTGGCCAGATATTCAGAGAAACCCTGCTCCAGATAAAATTCGGCATCACCACCCAGAGCATGGGCCGTCAGGGCGATAACCGGTATCTCCACCCATCTTCTGTTGGACCGGATGGCCTTCAGCGTCGCAACCCCATCCATACCGGCACCAAGGCTGATATCGAGTATCACCATCTGATACTTCTCCTCCTGCATTTTTTCAAGAGCCTTTTCCCCGGAATCGACTGTGTCCACATCATACTCCTGCCCCAGATAAAATTTCACAATTACGGAGCTGTCAAAATCATCTTCTACCACAAGAATGTGAGGTTTTTGGGGCAAAGCCTGCTCGATGTATGGTTTACTCCCGGAAGTTTCAGGATGGGCATGTTCGTCCCTGACTGGAAGTTGAATTGTAAATATGGAGCCCTCTCCTTTTTTACTGTTGGCGGTAATGTTGCCTTCCAGCACATCCACCAGTTTCCGGGTTATGGTTAACCCCAGGCCACTACCTTCAAATTTACGGGATAAACCGGTACTCTCCTGCTGAAACTCCTCAAAAACCCGTGGAAGAAAATCGGCCGATATTCCCACTCCGGTATCCTGGACATCGATCTGTACCCACGGCTGATTCTTTTTTTTGATTTTCGAGACATAAACTACTATTTCCCCCTGTTCGGTATATTTGAAGGCATTGGATAGCAGATTAAACATGATCCGGTTGAAAAGCTGCCGGTCAATATCCATAAAAAGATCCGTCACATCCGTCTGCAGGCTAAAGGCCAATCCTTTGTGCCTTGCCGAGCGTTTATGCACCTCCATGGCCCGATGGAGTTCATCGATGAGATTCACGTTTTCAACCTGAATATCAACTCTATCCGATTCCAGCTTGGCCAGATCGAGAATGGATTCAATGGTTTCAAGAAGTCGCCGGCCACTAACGTGTATCCGTACGGCCATATCGCGAGCCTCTCCGTCTGAAAGATCCGATTCCAAAATACTTGCAAAACCCATGATCCCGGTTAATGGCGTCCTCATTTCATGACTAATATTGGCAAGCAGGGCCGTCTTCACCCGGTTCATCTCTTCGGCTGTATCCCGGGCCCTGATTAACTCTTTTTCAACCCGCTTCCGATCGGTGATATCCCGGGAATTCACAACCACACCGCCAACATCCGGATCGTTTAACAAATTGGTACCCACCGATTCCAGATAGACCCAATGACCCTGCTTGTGTAAAAAACGGTGTTCGAATACCATATCCTCCTTGGGATGTTCCAGGATTTTCAGGAACACCTCTTCTATTCCGACAAGGTCTTCGCGGTGTATCCATTGAAATGCATTTTTTCCTATTAATTCTTCGGGTTCATAGCCAAGGATTTTTGTTACTGACGGACTGAGAAAAAGAAAATTGCGGTCCGGACTTAAAACGACGATAACATCCGAGCTATTCTGGATTAATGCTCTGAAACGCCCCTCGCTGCTTCTCACCATCTCCTCGGCTTTGACCCGGACGATATTGGATGCAATGATCTCCGACAATATGGTAAGCATTCTGACTTCCGTTTCAGAACAGGTATACCCCTCTCCAATCCACTCAAGACCGATAAAATCATAATTTCCGGTTTTTTCCGAACGAAACGGAAAAGCGGCAACAGACTTAACACCATACTCCCGGAAATGAGCCTTCTCGGGCTGAGCTTCATCCGGCATTTCCCCGATATCGGCATAGGAAATTTTTCTACCTGCTGCAATTTGCCTCTTCCACCATTCACCAAACATATCCTCAACGGAATTCAGGACATTGCCCGATTTTTCGGCTTGTTCACCGCTCCAAACGACCGTTTCCCATTTGCTGATCTCCATAGAATTTTCGGCCGGAAAAAGACAGATATAGGCCCGGTCTGCACCTACCGCTCCCGCAAAAAGACCGAGAATCTCTTTAAAATCGGGTTTTGACTCCTTCAGCAGACGGACCCGGATCTTATCCCTGATCCCCCCCAAATGTTCCCGAAGCCTGGATTTTTCCGCTTCTTTCCGCTTGCGAGTAACATCCCGCAAAACGATCACCACTCCGGAATTATATCCGTTCGGATCTGCAACCGCCGAAAATGTGCCAATCACCGGAGTATACTCCCCTTGTGCATTCTTCAGGAGCGAATCATCCGGAAGATATTGACGTTCCCCGGTATCAAGCAGAGCCTGATAGTCGGGTTTCAGTTCTCCGGTGTCGTTTTCTCTGTAAAAGCGGAAAACAGATTCAATGCTTTTCCCAAGAATATCTGATGCCGGGATGCCTAAAATTTCTTCTGTAACCGGATTGGCATAGGTTATACGCATTTCAGAATCTGCCGACACAACAGAATGCTCAATACTATTCAATGTCGTTGCAAGCAGGCGTTCGTTACGGTTGAGCTCAAGCTGCATTTTATGCCTGTCCAGAGCCAGTTCAATGCAGACAATGGTCTCATTCTCCCCGATTGGCTTGTATATAAACCCGTATGGCTTGGTTTTCCTGGCCCTCATAATGGTCTCAGAATCCGTCTGAGCTGTGATATAAATCACCGGGACATCAAGATGCGTATTGATTTCAATGGCCGCCTGAATCCCGTCCAGTTCGTCATCCAGATTTATATCCATCAGGATAAGGTCTGGCTGGTGCTTATTGGCCATTGCAATCGCATCTGCACTGCGGCTAACCGGCCCGAGCACAACATACCCCTCTTTTTCAAGACAGGTGCAGATACTCCGGGCGATGATTACATCATCCTCTACTACCAATATGTCAGCGTTA
>SLLW01000317.1 GCA_007133875.1 Balneolales bacterium
AAAACCATTCCACTTTCGTTATGATGTGTGTCAGTCCAATTGCAGTTAAAGTCAAACAAAACTAGAGGGTGTGGTTCCGGAGGAGGATCATCTTGAGAAAATCCTTCGTTAATTCCAAAGGAAATAAAAACTATAAAATATTATACTCCTCCTCTTAAGCCCGCCGGTAATTTATTTCTCCTATTATTCATGTTTATGATTCAGAAAAAAAAACATAAAAATTCAATACTCATTATTGTCATCAAGCCTAAACTGCCTATGTAACACATTTTACAATTACAGACTTATTACCACTAACGGTCCAGGTTTAACATGCAGCGGGCACGCTGCACCCAGAGAATGCGACCAGCATTCTCTCCAGCAGTAATTTATGAAAAAGCAAGAACCGCTGTCAGGTTAAACCCATGTTATTGTAAGGACAGTATAACGATTTGATGATGGAGAACGATCGCAAAAACAGCCCGAAGTTACTGAATGAGGACTTTGCGACAGTTGGCAGCGCCAAACCGGAAATTTATTTTTGCAAAAACCCAAAAACAACGTGTTGGTTTGCAGCCCATTCGAAGGCGATTAGCGGCACGACTAAGGCGCGTTAGGAAAAACCGGAGCGAAGGCGCATACATACTAACTTTACGACTTGCCGGATGGTCCATAACAAAGGCCCGGCTTTTTTTAACGGGACCATCACTGGCAACAGCTTGCGGCAGCCCGGATTTACTGGCGTTATTGGTGCCGAAACCGCCACTTGCCAGAATCGCTGAAACGCGCCCGATTTGACGTGACCGGAGCAACGCTGATACCGGCCCGTTCCTAAAAGCAGATTTTTTTGAACATAATCAGGCCGGTGTTGAAGAAGTTGGTGAAAACCCGGTGAGGGGCACCGATGTCCATAAAAATTGGGACACAGTTACAACTTGCCAGAAGAAATTTTTTACTCGCTGCCGCCAGATAATTAGCAGGATATGAGTCACAGCTCGCCGGGCCCACGGAAATTTGGCGAGATTTTGCCACCAGCAACCGCCATGTAAAAGCACCACGCGCCCCGGATCTTACAGGCTTAATAAAAGCAGAAGCGATTAGCTGCATGAGCTGCCGGTTACGTAAATCCTTAAGTGACGTAAAAGCAACACAAGTACTTCCATAATTAATAAAACAACTGTCGCACTATAACTAATTATTAACGCACAAAAATGGGGATAAAGGAAAAAAAAGGTGTTTGTTCCTTAATTCATATGAAAATATGAATATGCCGCCTGAATCGGGTCCGAGGTATGAAAAGAAGTCACAAAAAAGATGATAAATGTATTAATTACCGTGTAAGGAAATTCATTGTAACTTTTCTTATGTAATAAAGAGAATGCTGGGTGTTAGTGTCATTTTCAATGTATTAAATACTCCGGATGCTATGACTAATGAATCTTACGATAATGGGCAAAAACAGAATCGCCCAAAAATATTAACAAGGTTGCGGAATAAAATCCGGCTGAAAGGGTATAGTTATAGCACGGAGAAGAATTATGTTAAATGGGTGAAGGAATACATCATCTTTCATCGAAAAACCCACCCGGAGAATCTGGGGGAGGAGAATGTTAAGGAGTTTCTGACCTATCTTGTAAATCAGAGAAGAGTATCGCCGTCTACCCAGAATCAGGCGCTTTGTGCTATTATCTTTTTATACCGTAATGTGTTGGACAATCCTGAATTCTATGTAGATAAAGTGGAGTGGTCAAAAAAAACAAGCCGGCTGCCTATTGTGATGAGTGTCAACGAAGTCCGGAGTGTTCTCGAAATGCTCCAGGGAAACGCAGCACTGCCCCTCAGACTTATGTATGGTGCCGGACTACGGGTTTCGGAGTGCATCCGGCTTAGAATTCTTGATATTGATACGGAGTATAAACAACTAACAGTCAGGAATGGGAAGGGCAAAAAGGACCGGACTACCGTTTTGCCTGAGTCTTTGCTTGAACCTGTAAATCAACAGATCAAACGTGTCGAAAATTTGCATAAACGCGATCTGAACAGAGGCTTTGGAGCAGCTCCACTACCGCACGCACTCTCCAAAAAGTATTCCAATGCTGCGACTGACTTGCGGTGGCAATTTCTATTTCCTTCAAAAAAAATTGGACTAGACCCTCAAAACGGTCACGAGGGCCGGTTCCACGTTTCCAGAGAGACACTTCATCGTGAATTACGTCTGGCAGTGAAACTTGCCGGTATCACAAAAAAGGTTTCTACTCATACACTCCGTCATTCGTTCGCTACGCACCTTCTGCAATCCGGATATGATATCAGGACGGTGCAGGAACTTCTTGGCCATAATGATGTGGCTACTACAATGATCTACACTCACGTTCTGAAGACAAGTGGCCATGCTGTGAGGAGCCCGCTTGATGCACATGGATGAAATTTGCAGATCAGTGCTTTTTCTCAGAACACGTTGAACGTACCTGACTGATGAAACTTCGCGTCGAGCTTAACAATAGAAATGTAATGTACTGTGCAATGCAGTTTTGAATTGCAGAAAAGCGGCAAACTAAATCATACAAGTACCTTATAGCAAAATCAGGGAATTGCCGGTGGCAGGGTTCCAAACATAGCTCCGCTTTGTGAGTCACATACATTTTCTTGTAACTCTGCTTGATGCTCTCAGGTGTCGGACGACGGGTTAAGCCCGCTTTTGGTGGCCATACAGGTCTGTCAGATATCGCGTTCCAAGTAGATAATTCCTATCAGATAATCACTTCCGTCGGTTATCACGCATAACCATAGTAGCCTTGTAAATCTGTCATCATCTAATGTATACCCCTATCTAAAGGTTACCCCTCACTTGCCATACACCCTTCTTAATAAAATTTTAATCTTGTTTAAGATCAGAATAATAGATTGTCACATTTTTGGCAAGTCTCAATTTTCTAAATCTTGATTTACTGCCTTATTTTCCATAATTGGGGAAAATTGAGCATCCTCAGTACCATCACTTTCAGAAAAAAACGCTGTAGGCCCGGGAGGGGGATCATTTGAGATGCAGGCAGGAGGGGGATCATTTGAGACGCAGGCGGGAAAGGGATCATTATTGATGCAGGCGGGAGGGGGATCATGTGAGATGCCGGTTAGTTCTGATAATCTGTTTACACCTGAGGTAACGGTTTGATGTGATTTACTGACCGGACCTGATACGCCGATTGGATCTGATGGTACTTCATTGGCATCTCCCTTGAGATCAGATGTTCAACTTTTCGCATTTATGGCTATCTTGCGCACATTATACAGCAATGATCAATCACCATTTTCTGTGAATTTTCACCCATATAATTTCGTATTACATGTCAGATTCTCCTGTTGAAGAACACACCTCCAAGAATTTTTTGGAAGAAATTATTGAAAAGGATTTGAAGGAGGGCACGTGTCAGTCGATCCTCACCCGGTTTCCGCCGGAACCTAACGGATATCTTCATATCGGACATGCCAAGGCGATATCTGTTAATTTTGGCCTGGCAAAAACCTACGGCGGCGAAACCAACCTCCGGTTTGATGATACCAATCCGGTCACCGAGACGATTGAGTATGTTGACAGCATCAAGCATGATGTCAAATGGCTGGGGTATGATTGGGCGCAGGAGCTCTATACCAGTGACTACTTTGAGCAGCTTTACGAATTCGCAATCCAGCTCATCCGGAAAGGCCTGGCTTACGTTGATGATTCCACATCCGAAGAAATCGCCGCCGGAAAGGGAACACCTACCAGGCCGGGCACCAATAGTCCGTATCGTGACCGCTCTCCGGAGGAGAACGAAACGCTGTTCCGCCGAATGCGGGCCGGGGAGTTTGAGGAAGGAGCCTGTATTCTGCGTGCCAAAATTGATATGGCCTCTCCCAATATGCTGATGCGTGACCCGATCCTGTACCGTATCAAATTTGCAAGCCATCACCGGACCGGTGATACATGGTGCATCTATCCGACGTATGACATGGCTCACGGACAGAGTGATGCCATCGAAAACATCACACATT
>SLLW01000382.1 GCA_007133875.1 Balneolales bacterium
GGTAGAGCAATGGACTGAAAATCCATGTGTCGGCGGTTCGATTCCGCCCGGTCCCACAAGACAGCAAAGCCTTGTAAGCCAAATCGTTATGGACTTGCAAGGCTTTTTTTTTGTCAGCGCCGGTTCTACGAAAACTTCCGATTGTGAAAATTGCTCCTGTCCTGAAGCTCTAATTCTATTAATTGATCCCCGTTTCCTGCCGATATTCGGAGAATAACCGCTGATGATTCTGTTAATGTTGCAGATCCTGCTGTACAGCAAAGTTCCATTCTTCAAATATCGTCTCTGTCCAACTCAGAATCTTCGTTGAACATATTTCACAGCGGCGCACAACAAGTTACATATTCGTCTTCAGCTTGTTGCAAGTTTAAACCATTTTAAAATGTAAACATTTGTCATCTGATTCCCATCTTCTGTTTGAGACCGGTTTGCAGTACTTTGACGATCGTACCAGGATGACCATTGGCAATGACACGATCATTGAGTCGGGTAATCGGCTGGATGTCGGTTGTGGTACCTGTCATGATTATTTCATCGACATCAGGCAGGACTTTCTCAGGCACCGGCTCTTGTTCCACCGGGATTCCGGCTTCATCTGCAATTTCAAATACTACTTCACGGGTAATCCCGGAAAGGATATGCGGCGAATCGGGATGTGTATAAAGAGTTCCATCCATGACGACAAAAACATTGTTGTTGGACCCTTCGGTAATTACACCGTTGCGTACCATGATGGCTCCGAAAGCCCCACGTTCTTTGGCCTGTTGGGCCGCCATGGTATTGGGCAGCAAATTAACGGTCTTGAGGTCACATCGTGCCCACCGTAAATCGGGCACAGTTATGGCATTGGCACCGTTTTTTTGAAGATCGTAGTTCGGTTTAAAGGGAGTGGCTGAAATCAGTATGGTGGGTGGAGTATCCGGTGGTGGATGGAAATGCTTCCTCGGATGTGAGGTTCCTCTCGTAATTTGCAGGTAGAGTGTGGCCTGTCCCGACTCCAAACGGTTTTCCCGAATCAAATCATCCAGGATATCCTGAATACGGATACGTTCCCGATCGGCAAGCCGGATGCCCAGATCTTGCAAGCCTTTGTCCACCCTGGCCAGATGGGCATTTCGGCGGAACAGCCTGCCCTCAACAACACGGATCACTTCATAAATACCGTCGCCGAAGAGAAACCCGCGATCATCAATGGAGACACAGGCCTCCTCCCGGGATTTGAATCGCCCGGCAAAATATACAACGGTTGAATCACTTCTGGATGAATCGGAATCCGACATAATTACTCCGAAAAGCGAACAGTGCATTTCTTTTCATTACTCTGAAAAGCCAGTTCAATGATCCGGATTGTGTTGATCATCTGATCCGGGGTGACGGCAAGCTGCTCCCGGCCCCTGATTGCATTCACGATATTCTGGTAGTACCCGATATAATTACCGGCTATCGATTCAACTTGTCCGACCACATGCAGCCCGTTGATATCTGTATTCATCGTCCCCCAGCGGTCTTCGGGCTCGATTCCCCATCCGGGCTCATCGGGTGTCTTTCCTGCAATAAGAGCATCTTCCTGTGGATCCATGCCGTATTTAACAAAAGTGCCATTCATCCCCTGGATGAGAAATCGCGGAGTTTGTGTTCGTACCAGCATTCCTCCCTTTATCCGTACTTTCAGGCGGTCATAGTGCAGGATCACGTCAAAATAATCATCCGTTTCGGCATGGTCCCGTTGCAAACGGATATCCGCTGTGACCATTTCGGGTGTGCCGAATAAAACCAGAATTTGATCAATGAGATGCGGACCAAGATCGAAGAAAACCCCGCTACCTTCGCCCGGTTTTTCCCGCCAGGCATCCGGCCGTTTGTGTTTTCGGAACCGGTCGTAAAAGGATTCGAATTCGACGATTCTTCCCAGTTGATCTCCATTAACCAGCTGCCGGACCGTTTGAAAATCTCCATCCCATCGTCGATTTTGAAAGGCATTAATGATCCGGTTTTTTTCTGCCGCAAGATCGATCAATTCCCTTGCCTGTGCGGAGGTTGTGGTGAATGGCTTGTCGACCACGACATGTTTCCCGGCCAGTAAACATTTTTTTGCCAGTTCGTAATGAGTGTCGTTGGGTGTGGTGATAACGACCAGCGAGATGTCATCATCTTCCAGCAGGGTATCTGTATCCCGGACTACCTCGACCCAGGGATAGCGTTTTCTTGACTCCTCCCGGTGGCGTTCCACCACTTTGGTCAGTTTCAGTTCCGGTACAGAGGTGATGATCGGTCCGTGATAAACTCGCGATGCTTTGCCGAACGATACAAGTCCGGTGTTGATTGGTTCTGCCATTGTATTTAATATTTACTATGATAAAATGACTATGAAGGCTTCCCAAAGGATATATAAAACCTTACACATCATTACTTAACAGACTTGCAAGGTTTGCTGTTTTTACGTATTGATCTCCTTGTGCGTCCCGTCACAAAACGGTGCGGTTCGCGTGTGTTTGCATCCGCACCATGCGATTTTTTTGGGTTTATCAATTTTTTCCACAACCGGTTTAAATGAGGTCGCTTTGTGTGAACCGTCACAGAACGGTTGATTATCCGAATATCCACAGGCACACCAAGCATAGGTTCCGGGCTCGACATCCATTAAAAAGGGTTGTTTGCTGGCAATTTTTGGCTTCTCCATATAGCAGTTTTGTTTTATGATAGATGATGTACATTATGAAAACAGTCCTTACAGGTAACAAGTTCTTGACTTATAAATCAGGTCCCGATAATCGGCCGTACCCCGTTGATAATAAACTGAACACCGATGGTAAGCGCAATGAAACCCATCATACGGGTGAGGGCCGTCATACCGGTGCGGCCCAACATGCGGGTAAAATTCGGTGCGACCACCAACAGCAGGAATGATGTCAACGCAACCAGTACAATAGCTATGGCAATTGTCAGATAATCAACCATGGTATCCGACTGTGAAGCCATCCCCAGTACCAATGCAATCGAACCCGGGCCGGCCAGCATGGGCATGGCCAGCGGACTGAATGAGATATCGGGTTTCCGGAAAGCCTCTGAATGATCGGCGGCATTGAGTTTGCGTCCCTGGGAATCCGGATCAAGCAGGGAGTACGCCATTTTCATAATCAATAATCCACCGGCAATACGGATTCCCTCCAGACTGATTCCGAAAAAACTGATGATATAATTCCCACCAATAAGAAACACGCCGAGTATCAGTACCATATAAATACTCGCTTTAAATGCCTGCTGCCGTCGCTGCTTGTCGCTGTCCCCGTCGGTCATTGCGAGGAAAATCGGCATTGCCGCAAACGGATTGGCTATGGAAAGCAGAGAGGTAAAACTGGCCAGTAAAAAAGCGATCATGATCATTCCTGAAATATTAGCTGGAAAAACGGAGTGAAATTATTGAATATGTAATGCTGTTTGATATAAATGATCTGAATATTTTGATCTGCAAATTTATGTATATTTCCAGCCAGAGTGAACTCCAAACGTACTGTTTATTGTGACATGACACAAAAAGAAATTGCTTGGGATCAATTGTTGAATCAGACCCGGACCCTCATACAGGATGCGGCTGACCGGGAAGAGGCAATGCAGCATATTTGTGCGCTGCTTCATCGGGAAGTCCCCCATTACGATTGGGTGGGGTTTTATATGGTGGATCCGCTTGCGGAAAATCAGCTTGTACTTGGGCCGTATGTCGGAGAACCCACCGAACATATCCGCATTGCTTTTGGAGAGGGCATTTGCGGCCAGGCTGCCGATTCCCGCAAGACATTCCTGGTTCCGGATGTCAGTAAAGAGTCCAACTACCTTGCCTGCAGTCCGTCTGTTCAGTCCGAGATTGTTGTTCCTGTTTTAAAAGGGGATGAACTGATCGGAGAGATCGATATCGACTCAGACACACGGGGGGCGATGGGTGAACAAGACAGGAATCTACTGGAATCAATTGCTAAGGAAGTAGCAGAAATGTTCTGAACTGCTCACCAAAACCGGTCCACCCACTTTGTATCATCGGGCAGATCTCCAACTTTTTTACTTTTCGAGGCCGGTGTACTGTTTTCATCCGAAGATTTTGCTGTTGTATTAGCGGGAGTTTTTCCGTTTTCGGAGCGCTTCACCTCCCGATTGGAATTGCGCTGATCTCCGGCATCAAGCGGCAGTGCCCCTTTCACCACATTATCATTTTTCCGCGCAGCAACCGCCGCAATACGGGAGTCTTTTCCCCACTCGATTTTTCTTCGTTCAATAGCTTCCTTTCCGATAACCATCTCCATGTTGCATACCGCACCCTCTTCGATGTTGATCTCACCGGCAGCCACTTTCCCGTCAACTCTTCCTTCTTTGCTGATGGTGACCGTTCCGGCAGAAATCACATTCCCGGTAACTTTCCCCTGTACCTGAACAGCAGCGGCACGGATATACCCTTCTACAATGCCGGTTTCGGTTACAACCACCTTCCCGGCACTCTCGATATTCATCTTTACCGTACCAGAAATTTTCAGATGTGACGGGACAGTAATTAACCCATCAACGACTACAGAATCTTTACTAAAAAGACTCACGTACTCCAGGTTTGAATTCGACATAATGAATTTGTTCGATTACTGGATACAAGAATACTCTTCAGAAACCGAAATGATGATACCATTTAAACGGATTCGTCATGAAGTAACAGCCTGAGTACGAAAATATTGCACGTTAATTCTGTTCTTCAAAGACACTTACGGTCGTATGGGCGTTACCGATATCCAGGCCGACAGCCGCTTCTGTCCCCCCTCCGGCAATATTTCTGGACCGGATACAGAAACCCCGGCTTGCAACAGTAGTCGGGTTATCAGCAACTTCAACATTGGCAAAACTTCCAAATTCCTCGGTGAAATTGTTGACAATTTCCGGGTACAGTGCACCGCCACCCATCAGGATAATGGTATTAGCCCTGTTGAAATCTTCATCCTCCCAGGTGTTCCGCAACAGAGGTGTTACCACATCTTTATAATAGTGGGTCAACGCCCGTTTACGAATCTCTGCAAGATCAATACGCTTTCTGTTAACCGTGATATTCCCTCTTTGGAAGGCCGCATCAAATTGATGTTCGGTCCGCAGGCCTACATAATAATTTTGCATCAGCTCTTTCATAGCCCAGTCGACGGCATAACGCAAGCCGGGTGCGGTGCCTTCGGTTCGCTGAATGATGCCTCCGTCTGTACTTAAGCCGATTTCAAGCGTCCCGTAACCGAGGCTGACCATAAAAAAGTTACCGGTTCGCTGGGTCCCGCCACTCCGCATGGCAATAATACCGCCGATCAGCTCGGGAATGATTTCCACCCGGTTAACCGAGAACTGAAGCGACTGCTGATCCCGTCCGCCAAACGGCCGGGAGTCACACACCACAGAATCCAGTCCGGAAATATACTCATTCGCCTGATTCTTATTGATGTTGATGGTGGAAAAAGGAAACCCGGTTGTGATTACCATCGGCTCCTTCACATAGTTGGATGCGGTCAGAATACCCGCTTTCAAAAGGAGTTTATAGTCAATCTCCTCAGGAGAACTATTAATTGCCTTGTGTGGATTGCGTCCCTCAGAAAGGGCCAGGTTGCCAATAATATAATCTTCTTCACCTTCACGAATCTTCAGGCCGTTCAGTTGATCTTTGGCCACATTGACCAAATCGTTATTATGTCCCTCAATGACACTTGGGAATGAGATGGATCGAATATTCATACCAACCTGCAATTACGTATACGTTTCATTTCAGTGGGTGTGACCATTATTACAATTACCACACCGGTTACTCTCTTTTTATCGGCCGGTTTTACAATTCTATAAGTATTTTAACCCAGGCACACAGTTTTCTTTGATTTTCTTAATCTTAAAAACAGCGTTGGCAGCTGACAATCTTGATTTTCTTACAACAGTTGCTTGAGAAAAGCCCCGGTCAGGCTTTCGGAATTGCTGGCAATGTCTTCCGGAGTCCCTTCGCACACAATGGCTCCGCCTCCGAACCCACCTTCCGGTCCCACATCTATCACCCAGTCCGCCGATTTGATTACATCCAGGTTGTGCTCGATAATAATCACCGAATGCCCCTGGTCAATAAGCCGGTTGAACGAATCAAGCAATCTGGAGATATCCTCAAAATGAAGTCCGGTGGTCGGTTCATCAAAAAAGTACAACACATGCTCTTTTTCGGATCGCGACAGGTAGCGCGCGAGTTTTACACGCTGTGCCTCCCCTCCGGATAGCGTGGTCCCGCTCTGTCCCAGTCGTAAATAACCCAGCCCGACATCTTCCAGCACCTGAAGCCGGTTGACAATCTGCTTCTCGTCGACAAAAAATTCCAGAGCTTCCGAAACGGACATTTCCAGCACATCGTGGATATTTTTCCCGCGATATTTTACCCCAAGTACATCTTTCCGGTAACGGGTTCCGCCACAAGCCTCGCAAGGCAGCTCAATGTCGGCCAGAAACTGCATCTCGATTGTCTGCACCCCCTCTCCCTGACAGGTTTCACACCGTCCGCCGGGAACATTAAAGGAGAAGTGTCCGGCCGTGTACCCCATGATTTTGGCCTCCCTGGTTTTGGAGAAGACCTCCCGGATTCCGTCAAATGATTTGGTATAGGTGGCCGGATTCGACCGGCTCGACCGTCCGATTGGAGCCTGGTCAACCATTTCCGCCGCATCGATATGATGTAACCCCTTCAGTGTCCGATACCGGCCCACCCTGTCATTGTACACGCCCAGCTCTTTCATAATACCGGCGTAGAGCGTCCGATGAATCAGTGTCGATTTCCCCGATCCGCTGACCCCGGTGACACAAACCAGTTTCCCCAGAGGAAATGTTACATTCACGCTCTTCAGATTGTGCTCCACCGCACCCTCGAGAACCAGCTCTTTTCCGCTTCCCTTCCGTCTTTTCTCCGGTACTGGAATCACCTTTTCGCCGCTGAGATACTTTCCGGTGAGGGTTTTTGATTTCAACAGATCCTGATAGCTCCCGGAGAAACAGACCTCTCCGCCATGGATTCCGGCAAACGGGCCAATATCCAGCACATTGTCGGCTGCCCTGATCATTTCCGGATCATGTTCAACGACCAGTACCGTATTTCCGATATCACGAAGTGATTTCAAAATGCTGATCAGCCGGTCGTTGTCGCGGGGATGAAGGCCGATGGTCGGTTCGTCCAACACATAGAGGCTCCCGATGAGCGAGCTGCCGAGTGCGTTCGCCAGGTTGATACGCTGCGCTTCACCACCACTGAGTGTGTTGGTTAGGCGGTTCAGGGTGATATAGTGGAGGCCGACCTCATCCAGATACCGGAGCCTTTTCCGAATCTCATAGAGAATCTGTCCGCCAACATCCATTTCATAATCACTGAGCTGCAGCTTGTCAAAGAACTCCCGGGCGTAACCGATGGTCATTTCCGAAACCTGGCCGATGTGCAGTTCGCCAATTTTTACGTAGAGTGCATCTTTGCGGACCCGGTAACCGTCACACTCCGGACACCTGGAGTACCCCCGGTACCGTGAATAGAAAACACGCATGTGCACTTTATAAAACTCGCTCTTTACCTGTTCGAAAACGGTATGGATGCCCGGATACTCATCTTTCCCGTACCAGAGGATGTGCTTGACCTCTTTGGACAGGGCGTGATAGGGGTCATCGATCGGCAGGCTGTACCGGGCTGCTACTTTGATCAGCAGCTTATGATTCTTGTTGAATTTCGGGGAGTTAAACGGTGCGATAGCGCCGCCACGGATCGAAAGCAGCGGATCGGGCACCACTTTATCCTCATCAATACCCTGTACACGTCCGAATCCTTCACAACTGCGGCAGGCTCCGAAGGGGTTATTAAACGAGAACATTTGCGGAGTCGGCTCCGTAAAATCGATACCGTCACGCTCAAACCGTTCGCTGAAGAGCAGCTCTTCGCCTTTGTGAATTTTGATGTAGCAGCGGCCCCGACCCTCCAGAAAAGCGGCCTCAATCGAGTCCACCAGGCGGCTTCGAAAGTCATCATCCTCTTTTTTTACGGCAAGCCGGTCCACCACCACCCGTACATCCGCGGGTTTGAGTTTGCGTAAATTCACTTCATCCCGGCTGAGGTCGACCATCGTTTCATCCGGCAGCAAAATCCGATTGAACCCTTTCTGCTGAAACACCGCCAGCTCCTCGCGCATCTTTTTGTTTTTCTCCATGCTGCCCCCAAAGAGCACATAAAAACGCTGCTTCTCGCCGAAACGGTCCAGAATCGTTGCCGCCACCGACTGCGGAGTCTCCTTTTTCACGACCTCGCCGGACACCGGAGAGATCGTTCGTCCGACACGCGCAAACAGCAGACGCATATAATCGTATATCTCGGTGGTGGTTCCAACCGTTGACCGCGGATTGTATGTCGTGTTTTTCTGCTGGATCGCCATGGCCGGAGAGATGCCCTGCATGAAATCGACATCCGGCTTATCCATCCGCTCCAGAAACTGACGCGCGTAACTTGACAGGCTCTCCACATATCGGCGCTGGCCCTCGGCGTAAATGGTATCAAAAGCGAGGCTGGATTTTCCGGAACCACTCACACCGGTCACAACCGTCATCCTGTTACGGGGGATAGTGACATCCACATTCTTCAGGTTGTGCACCCGGGCACCCTTTATAATTATGGGGGACAGGGATTTGTCGTTTTTCAAAGTCGTCTGGTTTTTGAAGTCTGGCATACCGGTAAGATACACGGTACCGTGCCACTGTTACAACGACCGGAATCACACTTCGGTTCCGGTAATCATAGGCATTATTGCGTCACTTCCAGAATTCGCCGTTCCATTCCGTTCTTGATGGATGCACGGACCTGATCCACCCCCTCGTCAATGTACATAGCATGAATAAACAACTCTTTGCGGTCATCGGACACCTCCAGGCTGAGGGTTCCGGGCGTCAGGGAGATCATATTGGCAAGAACGGTAATCTCTAAATCGGTTTTAGCATCCAGTGGAATATCAACGACTCCCGATTTCATCCTGAAACTCGGTTTCATGACATCAATGGCTACCCGGATACTGGAAACGAACAGTTCCTTCAGAAAAAAGGTCGTCAGGGTGAACGCCTTCCAGACACGCCGGGTATAACCGGTCTTGTCAATGGCCGGACCCACAACCAGCAGCACCAGATAACCGAGAACAAGTCCGATCAGCAAGTTGCCAAACGAGAATGTCGCTGTTACAGCCGTCCAAATAAGCGCCAATAGAATATTAAAAAGGAAAAGTTTCATCTGCCTGGATTTACATTTATTTGTCAGATAGCGTATCCATGTGTAACAAGGTGCGTCCGGGTCTCCGCATTTTCGGGAATGGTTGTTTCATGCGTTTGAACATTGTTTTCTGTTATCACGTGGCGTACAGTATCGCTGATTTCTTTGATATAATGGGTTAATTCGCAGTACGGAAACGTTACTGAGGCCCCATAACGGCTTCAATATAAACGGATGGATCAAGCAGCTGCTCGGCGGCGGTCAGACAGATTTCAAGCAACGGTTGGGCAAAAAGGCCAACCAGGATAATCAATCCGGCCACAATCATCACCGGTACCACCATAATGTAGAGATTCCCGGCACCAAAAAGCGGCATTTTCCCAAAATGATCGGGAACGCCTTTCTCCGGAACAGCCGCCCAGAACGCAGTCATCCAGATCTTGGTCATCGAGAAGAGGGTAAGTAGTCCAACCAGTATTGCCACCGCTGTAATTACGTATTCCCCGAGGGAGAGACCCGCTTTGACCAGCGTCAATTTGGCCCAGAATCCCGAAAGCGGCGGGAATCCGGCCAGTGCAAATGCGGATATCAGAAACAGAGCCGCAAGGAACGGATAGTGCCGGTACAACCCACCCATCTGTTTCAACTCAAACGTACCCATCAGCCGTTGTGCAATACCGCTGATCAGGAACAGATTGGTTTTGGCCAGGATATTGTGAAGCACATAGAAGATCGCTCCCATCAGGCCGAGCGCGGTGTTGAATGCCAGGCCCATGATCATATAACCTATCTGACTCACAATATGGAAGGAGAGGATCTTCCGGAACTCATAGTGAGAGGCCGCACCGAGGACACCGGTCACCATGGTAAATCCGGCGACCCAGATCAGGATCGTATGGGTATAGCCGACATCCTGCGTAAATAACAGGGTAAAAACCCGTATCAAAGCGTAAACCCCGACTTTTGTGAGCAGCCCTCCGAAAATTGCCGAAATGGCCACCGGGGGGGTGTGATATGATGCCGGAAGCCAGAAGAAGAGCGGGAAGATCGCTGCCTTGATCCCAAATGAGACCAGGAAAATCATCGCTACGGTGGTTACCAGTCCGACATTCTCCACCTCCGGAAGCCGCAGGGCCAGATCTGCCATATTGAGCGTACCGGTCATGCCATAGAGCAAAGCGACACCGAACAAGAAAATTAGCGAAGAGAACAAGTTGATGATCACATACTTCAAAGCACCCTGAAGTTGATTCCGGCTGTTGCCGAGGGCCAGCAGAATGAAACTGGCGATGAGCATCACCTCGAACCAGACATAGAGGTTAAAAATATCACCGGTCAGGAAGCTGCCATTGACCCCCATCAGCAAAATGTGCAGCAGCGGATAGTAACCGAACTGCTCGCGCTGTTTATCGATGTCATAAATGGAATAAATGGCGATGATCAGCCCCATCACAGCCGAAATACCAAGCATCAGCATGCTCAACATATCGGCGACAAGGGTGATGCCAAACGGTGCTTCCCAGGTACCGAGCTGCAAAACCTGGATTCCATCGCCGTAGACATCACGGAACAACATCGCAACCGAAACCAGCAGAACGGCCATACCGGCCACACCAATCCATCGCTGCATCGCGGATGATTTCCGGAACAGCAGCGCCAGGGTGGCGGTGATCAGGGGTATAACTACAGGCAGTACAAGTAAACCGTTCATGAATCTCTGTTTTCGTTGTTCTCGGTGTGGGTTACGATTGCCGACGAAGTATCCTCGGGATCCTCAAGCAACTCATCCTGATTGACGGTGCCCAGCTCTTTATAACTGCGATAGGCCAGAGCCAGCGCAAATGCCAGCAAACCGAAACCGATCACAATCGCTGTGAGAATCAGCGCCTGGGGAAGCGGATTGGCAAACGGAGCTTCGGGCATAACGCTGCCGGCCGCAATGAGCGGAGGGTTTTCGGTGGATATGCGTCCGAGCGAGAAAAGCGCCAGGTTCACGGAGTTGCTAATCAGGATGATCCCGATTATGGTCAGGATCAGACTTTGTCTGAGTAACATATAGATGCCGGTGGCAAATATGGCTCCTGCTAAAATGGGAAGTATTGTATCCATATCATTAAAAAGTCAGCGGTTCCTCTTCCAGTGAAAAAATCACGGCAACAATGAATCCGACCACGCACAGATAGACACCGATATCAAAGATAAGCGGGGTGCTGAGCTTCACTTCGGATCCGCCCAACTCCAGAAAGAGCCACTTCCCGGTCAGGAACGGATCGCCCATAAACATGGGGATCAGGCCGCTGATCACCAGGCTGGCCAGTCCGATCGCAATCAGTGTGATGGGATGGATTCGGAGTATTTTGCGGGTCGCCGCGGTTCCGAAAGCGATGGCATACAGCGTAAATGCTCCGGCCCCTACCAACCCGCCAATGAATCCGCCGCCCGGCTCATCATGGCCGCGGAAGAACAGGAATAGCGAAAAAAGGACCAGAACCCCGATCATCATTCGGGTGGTGGTATGTAAAATCAGACTTTGCATTATGATTTATTTTCTTTTGAAGATCCGGGGCGAGTCATTTTTATCAACGCATAGACGGCAAGTCCTGCAATAGCAACCACAACGACCTCGCCCATGGTATCCAATGCCCGGAAGTCAACCAGAATGACATTCACAATGTTTCTTCCATGGGCCAGCGGATAACTTGCCTCAGCATAGTATTCGGAGATAAAGGCGTCGAATGGCACTGCGGTAACCGCCAGAATAAGCAGCGTCATCATCAGTCCCGCCGAAATGGCAATAACACCGTCTCTGGTGCGTGATACACCGCTTCGAACCTCCTTGATCTTGGGTACATGAATCAGTACCAGTACAACCAGAATTACGGTAAGCGTCTCAACAAGGACCTGGGTCATGGCCAAATCAGCCGCACCGTGCATGAGATAGATCAGCGAGAGTCCGTATCCGATGATACCTGCAGCGACGATGATGGTGAGCCGCGAATTTCCGAATGCCAGCATAATGCCCAGCGAGCCGACTATGGTGATCGAAAGCGCCCAATCATATACATGAACATTGGAAAAATCCGGATTCCAGATGATACCCGATTGCGTCAGAAATGTATAACCAATAGCTACGAGCGCGGTGACCATGATCGTAACCAGATAGTTGGACATCAGCCCGTTCTGCAGGATCCTGGTCTGCCATCCCGCCAGGCCAAGCATTCCGTTGACAAGCCCATCATATACATTGACCGGAAACCGTGCAAAGACCATCTGATATCCTTTCATGGGGGCTGATTCGCGCAGGCCGTCCCAGATCCGGTACGTGAGCAGGCCACCTGCCAGAGTGAGGAGACTCAACATTAGCGGCATGTTAAAACCGTGCCACAGAGAGAGATAAAAATCCAGCGGCTCACCCCATACACTGCCGGCTACCGGCACAATAAGACTTTTATCAACCAGAAATGGCAGCACACCAAAAACCACACTCAGGACTGCCAGAATAATCGGGCCGATCCACATGGACGGCGGCGTTTCGTGCGCTTTTTTGGGGGTTTCCACCTGTTTCCCGAAAAATGGCCTGATAACCACAATGGCAGATGCGGCTACAATAGCGATATTGGCAACCACTGCCAGTGTGATAAACAGTACCGGAAGCAGGGTGGCCTCTAAAGCCGCCTCGTAGACGATTTCTTTTGCAATAAATCCGAAGAGTGGCGGTATTCCCGCCATGGAGAGTGCCGCAAGGGCGGCGGCTACGGCCGATATCGGCATAAGCTTCCTGAGTCCGCCCAGCTTGAGAACATCCCGGGTGCCGGCTTCGTGATCGATTCCGCCGGCCACCATAAAGAGCGCGCCTTTGTACATGGCGTGAGACAGAATGTATACCGCCAGGCCCTGCATTGCCAGCTCGGTACCGAGACCGATCAGCATCATCATTGTCCCCAGTGCCATGACCGTGGAGTAAGCCAGAATCTGCTTGAGGTCGGTGAAACTGAGTGACAGCCATGCACTGATCAAAAGTGTCACTACGCCAAAACCGCCGACCAGTATCATCCAGGTGTCTGTAAATCCGAGCACCGGATGCAACCTGGCGAGCAGGTACACACCGGCCTTGACCATTGTCGCAGAGTGCAGATAGGCACTAACCGGAGTAGGCGCCGCCATCGCACCGGGTAACCAGAAGTGGAATGGGAACTGGGCGGATTTGGTGAATGCCCCGCCGAGTACCAAAAGCAGGATGGCCAGGTAGTGGGGATGCTCCCGAATAATATCTCCTTCATTCAGAAGCGCAGAGACCTCCCATTGGCCGGAGGCAAAGCCCATGAGAACCATCCCCCCAAGCAGTGCCAGTCCGCCGATTCCGGTGACCAGTAATGCCTGAAGTGCCGCTTTCCGGGACGCCTCCTGCTCATGGTTAAATCCAATAAGCAGGTAGGAAGTGAAACTGGTCAGCTCCCAGAAAACAAAGATACTGATGAGGTTGTCCGCCAGAACCACGCCCAGCATGGAACCCATGAAGAGCAGGATGGCCAGATAGAACCGGGGCAGATATTCATTGCCGCTTAAGTATCCGGCGCCATAAAGCACGATGAATGTTCCGATCCCGGTGATGATAAGGCCGAACATGAGGCTGAGTCCGTCGAGGTAAAATGCGAGATTAACCTCGAAAAACTCCATGGATACCCATGTCGTTGATTGCGTGATGGTTCCGCCGGCCGCAATTTCCGGCATAAAGGAGAGCAGGTACAAGAAACTACCCAGGGGAAGCAGCGCCAGAATCCAACCGGTTTTCTCACGAAACAACTTGAAAATCCAGGGGGCCAGTAGTGCAGTGACAAAAATGAGGCCGATTACGATCAGCATGACCTCCTCCTGCCGTTATCGGCCGGGCTGACCATGCTGCGGTCACCTCCCCTATTTTTGAATAACAGGCTCATAAAAATCTGAGTTAAAACGATGGTTGATAACTTGTTTTAAATGGTACATTCACACCGGATGCCCCGGTCAGGATCAGTCATTATCCGGAATAGAACCAGAGGGTTTTACGCCTTTGCCGGACTTGTCATAATACGTTTTCAGTTCATCGACAACGGTTCCTTTCCAGAAAGGTATACCAGACCTGTAGGCAGCGCGGCCAATCGTGTGTGCCGCAACCGGAGCAGTCATCAGGATGAAGATGATGGTTGCAATGGCACGAGATACAATTCCGATTTCTGCGTACGTGAAAGCGACCGCAAGCAGGATGAGTCCGGCGCCAAGGGTGCCGGCCTTGGTTGATGCGTGCATGCGCATGAGAATATCGGGCAGGCGCAGGATACCAACAGCGGCTACCAATACAAAAAAGCCGCCGGTAATAAGCAGAATTCCGGCAATGATCTCAAGCATGATTTCCCTCCTTTTCGCTTTTTTCAGCCCACTGAAACACAAACCGTGCGAATGCGATGGTTCCCAGGAATGCAATAAGCGCGAGAACTAC
>SLLW01000193.1 GCA_007133875.1 Balneolales bacterium
CTTCCAGAAACAGTGCGCGTATAATTAATGCGGCGATTGCAGCAAACAGAATCGCATCCAGCCACTCCCGGGCCCACGATTTTGCATTTTTTGTCTCTTCATTGGTCTTTTTTTCAAGAACGCGCCGTCGGGCTTGCCGCCGGGTCGATTTATCCTCTTTTTTACCAGCCAATTCTGTTCCGTTTATAGGGTTATGGGATGATACTATTAATCACCGAAAAATCGCAAAAACCGTTACTTCAAAATATCGGGACGGGAGACCTGCTCATTGCGAAACTCACCATCCTGATAGCTCACCAGAAACCACTGGCGGTCATTCAATTCGAAATAGTGGTCTTCATACTCTGCCAATTCATTGACCCCCATTAATTTCCGATTCAGTGACCTTTTGATCTCCGGCATGAGATCCACATATCTGCTTGCGCCGGCAAATACCAGTCCGTTCCCGAACGGTCCGTCCACATCCAGAACCATCATGGGGATTTCGTCATTAATAACGAACCAGTATTCAAACTGAATATAATGCCCGGGGCGAAAATTATCTTCATCAATTAAGTGGCGGAGTTTTTGTGTCGGATCTCCGAACGCTTTCTGAAGCCGGGCCCGCAACTCCCTGGTCGGAATCCGGTCGATCACCGTTCCGCCTTCAAATCCGGCACCGGTCCACTGTACGTTCCCGAATTCTCTCTGAAACGATCGCCGGTCGACACTTTCTACTTTTATTATCTCCGGATCGGCCAGCAGGTCCCGGGGCTGATCACCGACACCTGGCCGCAGTTCTTCGGCTGGTAAAAATGCGGCAACCGTAACCCCGAGCAGTGCCACACACAGGATCAACATGGGACGGTTTGTAATTTTTACTCCTGATTTCATACTTCGGCTCCTGTCACCTGTTGTTAATCATCATCCATAGATAGCACCGCCAGAAAAGCTTCCTGGGGGATTTCCACCGTACCGACCTGTTTCATCCGCTTCTTTCCTTCTTTCTGCTTTTCGAGAAGTTTTCGTTTCCGTGTGATATCACCACCGTAACACTTGGCCGTCACATCTTTTCGAAGCGCACGGACCGTATCGCGGGATATTACTTTTGCGCCAATTGCCGCCTGAATAATCACTTCATACATCTGTCGTGGAATGAGCTTTCGCAGTTTTCCGCATAACCGCTTGCCCCATTCATAGGCTTTGTCACGATGCACAATGCAGGAGAGGGCATCCACCGGGTCCCCATTCAGAAGGATATCGAGTTTGACCAGTTGTCCGGGCCGATTGTCAATAAGGTCGTAATCCAGGGATGCATATCCCCTGGTCTGACTTTTCAGCTTGTCATAAAAATCAAATACGATTTCAGCCAACGGCAGTTCATAGGTGATATCCACCCGTTTGGCGTCCAGATACATGGTATTCACATAAACGCCACGCTTATCCTGACATAGTTTCATTACCTGTCCGATATATTCGGAAGGGGTGATAATTTGTGCTTTTATATAGGGTTCACGGACCTGATTTATTTTACCGGGCGGAGGCATGTCGGTAGGGTTGTCGACAATGAGCTCCTTTCCATCAACGGTTTCAATAATGTATTCAACGTTTGGAACGGTGGTGATGATATCCATCCCGAATTCCCGGTCCAATCGCTCCTGAATAATCTCCATGTGAAGCATTCCCAGAAACCCGGCACGGAACCCGAAACCGAGTGCCGCTGAAGTTTCAGGGACAAACTGGAGAGAGGCATCATTCAGTTGCAGCTTGTTGAGTGCGGCACGGAGGCTCTCGAAATCCTCGGTATTGGTCGGATAGATTCCGCTGAATACCTTCGGTTTTACATCTTTGTAACCGGGGATGGGTTCGGGTGCCATATTGGCCACTGATGTGACCGTATCGCCCACCTTGGTATCTTCAAGCGTTTTTACATTGCCTATGATGTAACCAACCTGGCCGGCGGAAATCTCCTTTGCCGGGGTCGGTTTCAGCCTCAGAAAACCAATTTCGTCGGCCTCATAATCTCGCTGCGTGGCCATGAAGCGGATTTTTTCACCGGTACGGAGTTTTCCGTCCATAATGCGCACATAGACCACCGATCCGCGGTAGACATTGAAAATCGAATCAAATATCAAAGCTTTGAGCGGTTTTTCGGGATCACCGGT
Organism: Balneolales bacterium; assembly: GCA_007133875.1. GTDB lineage: Bacteria > Bacteroidota > Rhodothermia > Balneolales > Natronogracilivirgulaceae > SLLW01. Next base: position 2,145 of record SLLW01000193.1, read on the forward strand.
CGGTGGCGGCACACGAAGCACGATCTCTTCGAGGAGTTCATCAACTCCCTCACCGGTTTTACCCGACACCGGAATAATTTCTTCCCTGGTACAACCAATCAGATCGATTACCTGTTGGGACATCCCTTCCACATCAGCACCTGGAAGGTCGATTTTGTTGATAACCGGAATAATTTCAAGATTCTGATCAATCGCCTGATAAAGATTGGATATCGTCTGGGCCTCTACACCCTGGGTTGCATCCACAATCAGCAAAGCCCCTTCACACGCTTTGAGCGCTCGGGATACCTCATAGGCGAAATCGACGTGACCGGGGGTGTCAATCAGGTTAAAATCGTACACCTGGCCGTCGGTAGCTTTATAATCCATCTTGATGGCGTGACTCTTGATGGTAATGCCCCGCTCACGCTCCAGGTCCATATCATCCAGAACCTGCTCATGCATCTCCCGTTCGGTAATGGCTCCGGTACGCTCCAACAGCCGGTCGGCAAGCGTAGATTTTCCATGATCAATATGAGCAATGATGCAAAAATTTCGAATGTTCTTCATTAATAATACGTTATTTCCGTTCTGGTGATAAGCTTGTTAAAATACGAAAATTCCGGTCAAATCGTAAGCAGGCATCATGCACTAAAACGCAGGAATACTGAAAAACATATATATTTAACGGCTCATCTTTTTATCTTGGGCCGTAATCTGATAACCAAACAAAACGACCTTGGACCAAAACGACTCATCACTACGCATTGCCATACAAAAAGGCGGACGGCTTTCGGAAAAAACGCTGCTTCTGCTTGAAAATATCGGACTGGAGTTCGACAGTTATAAAAACCGGATTCTGGTGCGATGCCGGAATTACGATGTAGAACTGCTTCTGATCCGGGATGATGATATCCCCGAATATGTTCAGGACGGAATTTGCGAACTCGGGTTTGTGGGCCATAATGTCACCGCAGAGAGCAAAGCGGATGTCACCAGCCTGCGGGGACTCGGTTTCGGCAAATGCCGGCTGTCGATAGCCGTACCAAAAACCAGCGGCATCACCTCCCTGAAGGATCTCGACGGAAGCCGGATTGCCACCAGCTACCCGGTACTGACCCGTGAACATTTTGAAAGACAGGACATTCATGTTAAAACCATCGAGATTTCGGGTGCCGTGGAAATTGCTCCGACACTGAATGTTGCCGATGCCATCTCCGATATCGTATCAACCGGCGGAACGCTCAAAACCAACGGGCTCGTTGAGCTGGAAACCATACTGGAGAGCCAGGCCGAACTCATCCAGACCAACCGGCCGATTCCACAGCACAAAAAGGATCTCATACACAAGTTCCTGATGCGAATGGGTGCCCGTCAACAGGCGGAAAAGAGCCGGTATATTATGATGAACGCACCCTCCGACTCCGTAAAGCATCTTTGTGACATACTTCCCTCGTTGAAGAGCCCGACCGTTCTTCCCCTGGCAGAAAACGATATGGTGGCGATCCATTCCGTCATTCCTACCCATCAATTCTGGGAAGTGATGGAAGAGCTTAAAAATGCCGGTGCAACCGGAATTGTCATTCTTCCGATTGAAAACATGATCGTATGATCTCCGCACCCGTCACCCTTTACTTGATATGCTGAAACATTGGGATTATAACGCGCTTGATGATGCCGAAAGGAACAGGCTTTGCAAGCGGCCGAGAATGGAATCCGGAGACATCAACCGCCGGGTACAGGATATTCTGGATCAGGTGCGTAACGGCGGCGATGTGGCGGTGCTTACTTTGACCGAGCGTTTTGACGGGGTACGCCCGGATCCGCAGCTCTGGCCGGTCCGGAATGCCGAAGATATCCCGGTTGATCCACTCCTGCGGA